>JALEQD010000043.1 GCA_022768655.1 Anaeroplasma sp. | reverse complement strand
GATGGAAAAATGGTAGTACCATCACATAGTGAAGCTACAACAAATATTAGACCAGTAGTAGAATTTAATAAAAATAAGATATTAGAGATAGAAAATGTTTTATTAGATTATTTAAAAGAAGAACATAATTGTACAGAATGTGCTACTCATATATTTAATTACTATAATTTAAATATCACCTATAATAAGTATATGTTAATTCTATCTACAGTAAGAAGCTATTTATCATATTTAAGTAATAGTAAAAGAATAAAGAATTATTTTAAAGATAATAGATTAGTATTTATAAATGAGGCCTAGGGAACTGGGTCTTTTTTCTATTTGATGTAAGAATTTGTTGGAATTCTCCTAAAATTATTGAAATTTCAACGAAAAAATGCAGTTTTAATAATATGTTTTATATCGTGTATCAAAAATAAAATGATAATCTATTGATACGAAATTATTGATGTGATATACTTTTATTAGAGGTGATGTTTGTGTATGTTGATTTTAGTAATTATCCATTAAGTAATATATATTATGGTGGCTCAGAAAGAAAACTTGGTATTTTAATTAATAATGAAAGATATATGTTGAAATTTCAAAAAGAAACTCCTTTTGGTAAAAGATTTAACCATATATCAGAATATCTTGGTAGTCATATATTTGAGCTTCTTGGTTTTAATACACATAAAACCTTTTTAGGAAACTATAATGAATGTGAAGTAGTTGCATGCAAGGATTTTGTAACAGAAGGTGTACAATTTGTTCCTTTTAATGATGTTGGAGAATCTTCAATAGAGGTTGATAAAGAAACTTATCAATATAGTTATGAGGACATAGTTAAGTTATTAGAAAAAAACAAAAAATTAACAAATGTTGAAGAAACAGTATCAATATTCTTTGAAATGTACATTGTAGATGCGTTGCTAGGTAATTTCGATAGACACGGAGCCAATTGGGGATTTTTAAAGAAAGAAAATAAATATGTACTTGCCCCAATATTTGATAATGGATCATCTTTATTTCCACAAATGATAAATGAAGATGAGATGAAAATGATAATTGATAGCAATGAAGAAATAGATAAAAGAGTTTATAAATTTCCGACTTCTCAAATAAAATTGCATAATAAAAAATCCTCATACTTCGATGTAATTTCGTCGCTTGAATTCGAAAAGTGTAATGAAGCATTAATAAAGGTGTATGAGAAAATTGATATGGACAAAATTAATTCTTTAATTGATGGTATTAATTTATCAAATATTCATAAAGAATTCTATAAGGTAATGTTGAAATCAAGATATGAGAAAATAATAAAGTTTTCATATGATAAACTAATGGAGAGAAAAATATGAATAGAATAAAAAGTGATGGATTAATATGCATAAAGAATAAAATAAATATAGAATTTGCTGTATGCAAAATAGAATATATACTTTGGGAAGATGAAACGTTTAAATACATTTTTACACCATATTATGATGTAATTAGTCTTCTTGAATCTAATATTTTCCAAGGAATTCCTGGGCTTGAAATTGATTTAAAGAAAAAAGAGTATATACGTGAAAATGTTATACCAACATTTATTGCTGAAAGGGTACCATCTGAAAAAAGAGAGGATTATTATGAATTGATCCAAAAGGTTGGAATGAACTACATGAATCCAGTAGATTACTTGATTAAAACGCAAGGCAAATACTCTGGTGACAACCTATATGTAAAGGAATTTACAGAAAGAAAAAATGTAGTTATAGACGATGTGGTAAAAAAGAGTAATACCTTGGGAGTGATTAAGATAATGTTGGATAATCTAGCCTATGGTAATAAAATTGTTTTAAATGATAGAGCCATAGAGAATAGTATTGATATATTTCAAACATTAACATATATCTATCAGAAAGGGTATGATGAAATTAAAGAAAAACAGCACTTAGGAAGAGATGAAGCAAAAAAAATGGGGAATTATAGAGGTAGGAAGGCAATCGAAATAGATAAGTTATTATTTTTGGAACAAGTTGAACAGCTTGATAGTAAGATTATTACTATTGATAAGGTACTGAAAAATTTAAAAATAAGCAGGGCTACATTTTATAGATTAAAAAAGAAGTATCAAAAATAAAATGATAATCTATTGATACCGATTTTATATTATTTAAGAATATGATATTTCGTAAAATAATTCCACCATATCTTGATGAAGCTAAAGCCGCACAATCGTTTATTCATAAAAAAAAGCGACTAACGGACTGACAAAATCCATTGGTCGCAATATGTTAAAAATGGCGTTTCGGACAGGATTCGAACCTGCGACCCACGGCTTAGAAGGCCGTTGCTCTATCCAGCTGAGCTACCGAAACAAATAACTACACGCTTTTTTATCGCGCTCTCATATTATATAATAATTATAAATTAATTTCAACTGATTTTTTTATTTTTTTTCTTTGAACAATTTGTTAGAAAATATCCATTTTATATTTAAATAAATTAAATATTAGAGGATTGATATTTTTAATTATTATTTATTCACAAAATAAATTAATTCACTAGTTATTTACTAGGCTTTGTGATAAAATCAATATGTAAAAATTAGCTTAATCGAGGAGGCAATTATTATGGCTATGAATAAAAAAGAATTTGATGAGATTTTATATGATTACTCGAAAAAAATTAATATATTTGAAAGAATAAATAAGGAAGCATATCTCCTTGATATGAAATATATTTTTACGTTTAAAGAATATTCTATAGATGATTTTTTGTACACACAAGAAAACAAATCTTTATTTGAAATTGTTCAAAAAATTAATGATAAAGAAAATATGGAAGCAGTAGATAAATTTATCCAAGAAAAAAAATTAGAAATGGATAAACTTAAAAAATTTATTAATAATAAAAATATAGCTGCTAATCAAATTAATATTCACCAAGGTGAATTGACAGAAGAAGTAAAAAAAGAAATTGAGGATTTGTTCTTTGATTTTTGTCAAAAATATCATCCTGCTGTAAAAATGAAGGTTTCTAAACAAGAAGCAAATTTATATTACAACCTAAGACAAGCATATTTTGAAGATAATTTTGCTATGCTTGATTCATTATATAATGAATATAAGAAAGCATTTGATGTAATAAGCTTTAATGAAAGTCAATACATTGAAGTTGCACAATATTATTATGAAACCTCAAGAGGTACAGATAATCAAATATATAAAATGAAGCATGAATATCCTCTTGTTAAGGAAAATGTATTTGAAGATGAATTATCTATTGCTAGAGAAAAATCTGAATTAAGGGTACATTTAAATAAATTAAAGGAAGCAAATAAAAATTTACATAAGGATATTATTAATTTATATGGTGAAGATATAAATTTAATATGATAGGAGATTTGTTATGCGTAGAGATTATTTTGAAGAATTACAAAGCATATTAAAATCATCTCTTCCAGATAATGAAAAAAAGGAAAGAATTCTACAATATCATGAGAATGATATTGCGAATGTTATTGAAGAGTTATCTCAAGAAGAAAGAAAAGAACTATTTAATATATTAGGCGATGAAATTGTTGCAGAAATAATTTCATATGTTGAAAATATTGATGAAGTCATTAATGATTTTAAACCAGAACATGCTGCTGACATCATTGAAAAGATGGATGCTGATGATGCCATAGATGTATTAAGTGAATTAGAAGATGATCAAAGAGAAGAAATAGTTTCCTTGATGGATAAGGAATCTAGAGAAGATATTAAAGCTATTGCTAGCTTTGATGAAGATTTAATTGGTAGTAGAATGACTAATAATTATATTACTATTTTAGTCACTGATACCGTTAAAACTGCTATGAAAAAGGTGATTTCTGAAGCGGCAGAAAATGATAATGTATCTAATATATTTGTACTAGATGAAAGTGAAAAATTTTATGGTGTTTTAGAATTAAGAGAATTAATCATTGCAAGAGAAAATGATTCCTTGATTAAAAAGATTAAAACAAGCTATCCATTTTTCTATGCAACTGATTATGTAGAAGATTGTATTAATAAATTAAGAGAATATGGTTTGGATTCATATCCAATACTAGATAATAATAATTATTTATTAGGAGTAATCACAGCTGAAGATGTATTAGAAGCAGTTGATGATGAAATGGGTGATGATTACGCTAAATTAGCCGGTTTAACTCAAGAAGAGGAAAAGGATGATTCTGTATTTGAGTCTGCTAAAAAAAGATTGCCTTGGCTTATTGTTTTGTTGATTTTAGGCTTATTGGTTTCTTTTTCAATGACTGGATTTGAAAAGATAGTTGCGTCTATACCGCTTATAGCGTTTTTCCAAACATTAATACTAGATATGGCTGGAAATACAGGAACACAATCTCTAGCTGTTACAGTAAGAATGCTATCACTTCAAGAAAATAGTAGAAAATCTATTTTCAAGGCTATTTTAAAGGAATTGAAGATTGGATTTATTAATGGTTTGGTCTTAGCTATTTTTTCTTTTATTCTTGTATTTTTGTTTATGCTTATCACACAGCAGGGAATAAAAACTGATTCATTTTATGCTCCTGATGCTGTTAAGGCAGCAACAATAATATCTATTTCTTTGCTTGTTGCAATGAGTGTAAGCTCATTTATTGGTTCACTTGTACCAGTAATATTTTTGAAAATAAAAATAGACCCAGCAGTTGCTTCAGGTCCATTTATTACAACAGTAAATGATGTTATTGCATTATTAATATATTATGGATTTGCATATCTATTATTTTTAGCATTCTAAATTATTTAGGATGCGATTTTTTTATCCTCATAATAATATATTGGTTCAGTTCCTTCTAAAAAATATTCGTAATATCCATTTTCCTTTGCTAGATATACTGTATCATCCTTTATTTCAATTAAGCATTTAATTACATCCTTTGGCATTTCATAATACTGATTTTTCTTAGCATATTTTTCAAAAATATATTTCATTATATTTCTTGGAATTGTTTTTTTGTACCAATCTAAATAGGTGTTATTTGTAATTGTTGAATATCCTATCCATATTCCCATTGTTAAATCCTTTGTATAAGCTATTAATAAGGAATCTTTAGTGGCAGAAGAAGGAATATTGTATTTTTTTTGTGTTGCTTTATCATAGTTAGTTTGTCCGGTTTTAGCCATTAAATACGTATCAGTTAAATCGTAGCTAGTATTCTTATAAACATCATGTAATATCGAATTTATTAAAAACGCAGTTGATGGTTTCATTACAACTTCCATGTTTTTGTTATCTTTGAAACTGTTTCCATTGATTTTATATTCTTTTATAGAATTTGCTTTTTTAAAATAGCCTAAATTTGCAAAGGCTTGATATGCATTAGCTAAATCTAATAATGTATATCCTTCTTTTGCTCCACCAATTGCATCTGCTTCATAATATTCATTAGAATATAATCCTAATTTATTCGCAAATTCAAATGCCCTATCATGACCAACCTCGTTAAATAGCTTTACGGCAGGTACGTTTCTTGAATCACTTAATGCTTTTCTCAATGTTATTGGTCCTAAATATTTATGGTCATAATTATTGATTATTTCTCCAGTTTGATAGGAATATATTTCATCAGTTATTATTGTTGCAGGAGTATAGCCTAAATATTCTATTGCTGGTGCGTAATCTAAAATTGGTTTAATTGTAGAACCTGGCTGTAATTTCACATTTGTTGCGTAATTTATTACCATTTTATTTGTATTTCTATTACCAATTAGTGCTTTTATCCCATAGCTTTTGTTATCTAGTACAACAATGGCACAGTTTAAATTATCATCATTAAATAAACCATATGATTTTGATACTAGATTAAATAAGTCTTTTTGTATGTTTGTATCAAGATATGTATATATTTCATCTGGTATATTTTCTAAACTATAAATGGAATCATATACATAATCAATGTAAGAGGAATAGTATTTGCTGTCATTGATTCTATTTTTGTTGGATAGGATATCTTCTAATTTTATTAACTTTTCTATTTCATATTCACTTTCACTAATATAGCCTTCCTTTAGCATAGCTTTTAATACTATATTTTTTCTTTTTGTTGCAACAATAGGATTGTTATACGCATTATAGTGGTTTGGTGCTTGAATCATTCCAGCAAGATATGCTGCCATTGATATTGATACATTGGAAGGATCCCTATCAAAATAATAATATGAAGCCATTCCTATTCCATATATATTTGCTCCAAAAAGAATTGAATTTAAATATGCTTCAAGAATTTGATCTTTTGTATATCTTTTTTCTATCTCAATTGCAAGTGCAATTTCATTTACTTTTCTTTTTATTGTTTTTTCATTAGATAAGTAAACATTTTTAACATATTGCTGAGTAATAGTAGAAGCTCCTAAGGATGTATTATTGACTACATTAGAAATGATTGCTTTTGCAATTCTATTTATATTTATTCCATTGTGCTTATAAAAATCTTTATCCTCTATAGAAATAAATGCATTTATAATATGTGGAGATATATTATTTATGCTTTGGTATGTATATGCTATATCACTAGTATTTAGTAATTCATTTTTATTGTCATATATTTTTATTCTTTCAAAGCCATTTTTAAGCGGTAAAAAAGCATTGCTTGCGTTAATAGTTATTATTCCGAAAGCAATGCTTATTAATATAAAAAATATTAATATTATTAAAGATAGAAGAGTAAAAATTTTATTTAAAATATTTTTCATCAATAACCTTTAGGTAATTAAGTCTAGGAAGGTAGCCTTCCTGAATTAAATATCCATTATCTAAAAATTCTTGATATGGAATAGATTTTCTTCCATCATTTAATGAGTTTTCCCAATATTTCAATACGATATTAAAATCTAAAATGTAATATTTATTGTAGTATTGCCAATAAAAAATAAAGAAGCCAATTCCACCATGAGCAATAATCCTCTTTAGATGCTCAATTTGGTGAGGATGAATGTTTGCTAGCGGGAATGCTGTTTTGTTATGGCTTTCCTTTGCTTCAAAATCTATATATTTTCCTTTATATATTCCATTATAATCTGTTGTTGATGGTGTTTTGTAATATGCTTCAGTGATTACTGCTTTAGCACGCTGTGGATAATCAACCTTTACAATTTGAACTGGAGTAGGCTTTTTATGTATTACTGCGATATCATTATTTAGGTAATAGGTATTTGATTCATTTATTAATGCTTCAAAATCCATTCCTAGATTAGCTTTATTTACAATTGTTTGTCTTTCTTTTCTTTTTATAGGGAAATTTAAACTCATTATTATCACCATAATAATATTAACATATTTTTTTGCTTTCAGTCATATTTTTTGCTTAATATCTGTTTTTATTCATAATAAAATAGCTCGTAAACGTTTTTATTTTGAATTTTATAAAAAATAGTTTATACTACAAATATAGGAGGATATTGAAATGGCAAACACAAAAGTTGAAATTAGAGTAGCTGTTAAGGCTGATGCTAAGGACGTTTATTTAGTTGGTTCAACAACTTCATTAGGTGCTTGGGACGCAAAGAAGGCTGTTAAGCTTGAATATTGCGAAAAATGTGGAAAATTTACAACTTCAAAAATGCTTCCAGCTGGTGAAACAGTTGAATTTAAGGTTTTAGCTGGAAAGACTTGGGATGCTGTTGAGAAGGGTGATACTGGCTATGAATTAGAAAATCATTCATTCATTGCAGCAAAAGGCTTAGTTGTAGAAGTAGAAGTAGTAAATTTTGCAAAGTAATTTTGGTTTTGAAAAGTGTCACTGAGGTGACATTTTTTTCTTTTTAATGTACTTATATGCACTGTTTTACATATTTATAAAGTGGTGGTTTTTGTGATAGGTATAATCAAAGGTGATTTAAGATATTATTATTTATATAAGCTTATGGATAAAGCTATAATATCTAATAAAATTAGTGATTTTTATAATCTTGATGTTTTATTTTTGCCATTTGGAGGAATAGATAATAAATATATTATCAAAAATACAAATATTGATTTAAGAGATTTACTAAAAATAAATAGTATAAACACAATATTTGTTGGTAATGCTAATAAAGAACTAGAATTACTTTGCAAAGAAAACAATATACGTTTATATGAGTTTCTAAAGGATGATGAGTTCATACGAAGAAATGCAAAGCTTACAGCTAAAGGCCTTTTGTATTTGATTCATGAGGGAGATAGTGAAATATATTCAAAAAAAATATTAATTACAGGCTATGGTAATATTGGATTTTATTTAGCGAAGCTTTTAACATTTTATAAGGCTAATTTTAAAATATATTCATCTAATGATATGGAAAGAAAATATTCTAAATTAGAAGGCTATGATACTATAGATAATATCAATGAAAATTTTGATATTATCATTAATACAATTCCAGCATGGATAAAAGTAAATTATGATTATTTGAAAAAAACTAAAATATATGATTTAGCATCAATGCCATATGGTTTTGATTCAATTAAGCTTAATGATAATAAAATTGAATATAGAATAATGTCTTCTATTCCCTTAAAATATGCAGCTAAGGATGCTGCAAATATAATTTTTAATTTTTTTGAAAATGTTTTCAATACTTGAGATTCATGCATAAATATGATAAAATATAAAAAAGTATTTGATATCGATTCATTTGGTATTTTAAGATTGGAGGTATAAATAAAACTTTTTTAAGTTTTATAATTTTCTATGAGTAAAATTAACTTTTTTGCATTAGGCGGCTTACAAGAAAATGGTAAAAATTTATTTGTTTTAGAAATAGATCAAGATATTTTCATCTTAGATTGTGGTTTGAAATATCCTACTTCAGAACTATATGGAGTAGATATTATCATTAATGATATATCATATTTAATTGAGAATAAAAAAAGAATTAAAGGTTTATTTTTATCTCATGCTCATGATGAGCATATTGGTGGTGTTCCTCATTTACTAAAGGAAATTAAAACAAAAATATATGGTTCAAAGTTTACATTGGCTGTACTTAAAGATAAGCTTGATGAAGACAATGTAGTAGTAGATGAAGATCAGCTAGTTGAGGTTTCTATAAAATCAGTTCTTCGTTTTGATGATATTGTGATTCGTTTTTTTGAGGTGAGTCATAATATTCCTGAATGCTACGGTATAGCAATCAAGACAGATGATGGCTATTTAATTTATACAAGTAATTATAATTTTGATCAAAATTCAAAAATTAATTATTCTCATATGTTTAGAAGCTTAGCTGTTTTTGGTAAGGAGGGTGTTCTTGCTCTATTAACAGAATCATTGGGTGCGAATAATGAACAAAGTAGAGGTACAATTTTAGAATTTAAATTAAGAATTACAAACATTATATCTCAAGCTCAAAATAGATTAATTTTTTCACTTTTTTCATCTGATATTTTGCGTATTCAGCAGATTATTGATATTGCTGTAGATCATAATAAGAAGGTTGCAATAATTGGTAGAAAAACTCAAAAGATTGTTAATCAAGCTATTAATCTAGGATTTTTAAAGATTGACGAAAGTAATTTAGTTAATTTGAAATTTATTGATGATAAAAATAAGAATAATGATAAGGATTTAGTTGTCATTGTTACTGGCGAAAGACATGAACCATATTTTATGCTTCAAAGGATGTCTAAACATATTGATAGATTAGTTCATTTAGAACCAACTGATTCTGTTATTATTTTAACATCTCCATATCTTGGTACAGAAAAAATGGCAGCTAGGACATTGGATATTATTTATCATGTTACAAGTAATGTAAAAGAATTTAGTTCTAACCTACTTCCTATTCCTTCAGCTAATCGTGAGGAAATTAAAGAAATGATAAACATATTAAAGCCAAAATATGTTATCCCTGTTATTGGTGAATATAGACATCAATATGCATTAAGGATAGTTGCTAATTGTATTGGATATAAGGATTCACAGATATTAATTGCTGATAATGGTGATATTGTTACATTTAATAATGGAAAATATATTGGTATTACTGGTGATGTTCCTTCAGGAGAGGTTTTTATTGATGGAAAGGCATTTAAGGATGTTAGTGATGTTGTTATGCGAGATCGTGAGCTTTTAGCAAATGATGGTGTTGTATTAATTTCTGCTAATGTTAATCCTAAAACTAAGAAAATAGTTGTTGGTCCTGAAATTGTTACAAACGGATTTACTTATACATGTGAAAAAGAAGATTTGATTTTAAGAATCAAGGAAATATTTACTGCTGTATCTGAAAAAAATCTAGCTACTAAATTTATAAATTGGAGCGATTATAAAACTAATCTGAAAAATGAAATTTCACATTATATATATAAAGAAACAAAAAGAAGTCCGATTATAATTCCTGTATTGATTTCAACAGATTTAGATTCATTGAAGAAAAATTCTTAAAAGAAGATTTTTCTTCTTTTTTTTTACATTTGAATTGTTAAGATTTATAAAAGAAAGGAATTAATCATAAATATATGGTTAGTGATTGATATGCCAAAGGAAAAAAATAAAATGCCTATTGAAAAAAAGAATTATTTACATATATTTTTTGGTGTTTTCTTTATTTGCTTTTTTCTTCTTGTTTTAGGTAGAGTAGATTTTTTCTTTAAAATTAGATTGTTTTTGTATTTTTTATTTGGTGATTTTACCTTTTTAATTTTGATTTTTTCTATTATTTATTTTTTATGGGTATGGGTTTTTTTAAAAAAATTGAATTTAGCGCATGTTTATTTCATTGGAGCAATTCTTATTTACATAGGATTATCTTCATTTGCACAATTAGGACTATATTCAGCTTTGTCTATGGATAGAACTACTATTTTTACAAAGACAATGAGCTTATATTCTAGGTATATTGATTCATATCAATTAGGCTTTAGCTTTGGTGGTGGATTTTTTGTTGTTATAATATGTCAAATATTTGGTTTTTTAGGTGGAAAAATAGGTATTATATTATTAGGTATTTCATCAATTATGATTGGATTTTTGTATTTTATGAATGAGGATGTTATATCCCTAATTAAACGTGGTGGATTAAGAAAAATTCCTAAGCTGATTATTGAAAAGGGTAGTAGCTATTTAAAAAAAATAAATTATCCTAAAAAAAGAGAATATCTACCTGTTGGGCCATCTATTTTAAAGGATACAGATGAAATTCCAAGTTTTACAATTCAAATAGAGGTTAATAATGAAAAATCTGTATTAATAAAGGAATTTATTGCAAAAAAGCATTTAATTTTTATAAGTGATAAAATATATACTTCATTTACTTCTAGTAGATTTACATTTAAAATGCCAAACAAAAATAAAGGTCAAATAATGGAGCTATTAGAATTTTTTGAAAGAGATGGACTACCTTTGATTTTTGAAAATAAATTATATATTGATGTTAAAAATCAATTTAAAAAGCTTTTAACCTTAAAGGCTTTATTAGCATTAGGAAGTGGTAATAAATATCCTTTATTAATGCTAGATATTGATGGTTCTATTATAAGCTTTTCAAATCGGCTATATTGTGTTTTTGGAGACAATGGTTCAGGCATTAAAACCTTTGTAAGATCAGTTTTAGCGAGTGTTTTATTTCAAAAGGTAAAGTATGAAAATATTTATTTTTATGATATGGCAATGGAATATCCTCAATTAGAAAATACATCTATTTGTTATTGTAACAATCCAAGATCGCTTGCGATATCCTTAGATGAGGGCTTTTTAGAATATGAAAGAAGACTTGATTTAATTAAATATTATAATTGTGATACTATTGAAGAGGTAAATAAAAAAATAAAAGAATTAGGTAATGAATTTGAAATTATTAATGAAAGATATTATTTTATTTCAATTGATGAAAAATCATTAGATCAAGCAATGGTTCAAAGATTAACCTATTTTATGCAATATTCAACAAAGGTAGGCTTTAAATTAATGTTTATCTTTAGAGATAGGCAAATCTTTAACAAATTAAAGTTTTCTAATTTTGAGTATATCTTTTTTTATACTAAGGAAGTATCTTTATCAATTGATTTATTTGGCTCAGATATTGCATCAAGATTGCAAAAAAAAGGAGATGCACTGATATATTCTAAAAAAGGAATATTACATGGGCAATCTCCGTTTGTTTCAATTGATGATTTTGAAGTGATTATTAATTCTCTTTAATTTTTTTTAGATATTCGCTTATTGCACGCTCATAGCTTCCAGTATTTTTAGGCTTATAGTAGATTTTTCCTAAAAGCTCATCTGGCATATATTGCTGCTTAACATATCCACCCTCATAATCGTGAGGATATTTATATTCATATTTCCCACTTTTTAATTCCTTATTTAAAATATGTGGTGGAATTGACATAGAAGTAAGATTATCTAAATCCTTTATTGCATCATTAATTGCTGTGTAGGTTGAATTTGATTTTGGCGATGTTGCTAAATCAACAACAGCGTAGGCTAGAGGCAGCCTTGCTTCCGGTAATCCAAGTGATAGGGCAGCTTGAGTAGCAGCGTAAACTCTTGGGCCAATATTAGGATTTCCAAGACCAATATCCTCATAGGCTGAGCATAAAAGCCTTCTACAAATAAATTCTAAATCCTCTGTTTGAAGAAGTCTAGCCAAATAATGTATAGCTGCATCAGCATCAGAACCACGAATTGATTTTATCATCGCACTGGCAACATCATAATAGTTTTCTCCTTTTTCATCTATTAGAAATGATTTTTTTCCAATTAATGCTTTTACATTTTCAAGATTTAAATCTTCTTGATCAAGCATATTAATTATTTCTAGCATATTGAGTGCTGATCTTATTTCACAGGATGAAACAATTGAAATGTATTCAAGTATGTCACTAGTAACCTTTTTTAAGTTTTCTTTTTCAATTGTTTTATTTAATAGATTTATAACGTCTTCCTTATGTATTTCATTCATTTTATATATGTGACATCTAGAACGAATAGCAGGGTTTATTGAACGATATGGATTTTCAGTAGTTAGGCCTATTATTGTTAATGCTCCTGATTCAACAAATGGAAGAAGAAAATCCTGGACATCCTTTTTCATTCTATGAATTTCATCTATTATACAAATTGTATTAGGATAATATTTTGCGCTATCTGCGATATCCTTTAATTTCGCTTTTGAATCACAGGATGCATTAAAGGAAAAAGAGGATAGGGGAAATTTTTTAGCAACAATTTCAGCAATTGATGTTTTCCCACAGCCTGCTGGACCGTATAAAATAAATGAAATTATCTGATTGTTTTCAATCATTTTAGTAATTACACCTTTTTTTCCAACAAGATGATCCTGGCCTACAATATCATTAAATTCAGTTGGTCTTATTCTAAATGCTAATGGCTTCATATAACATACCTCCAAACTGAATTATATTTTAACATATTAAATAATTTTTTTAAACATTATTCCAATTAATCCACCAATTCCAGAGCTCAAAATATATATTAATATTACTATCCAATTCATATTTATTTCTCCTACTGACATGAAATAAATTAGCTTGATTAAAAAAATATGAATACTACCTGAGATAATACCAACAATTAAGCCTTTTTTGTGGATGAAATTACCATAGCACAGTCCAATAATGAAAAAAATAGAAATACCGATGATAATTTCAATTATTACATTTTCTTTGTTATATTTCATTAAATAAAATGAGTATAGGAAAAACACAGTAATACAATATATAATTATGAAGGAATATAGTTTAACTGCAGACAAAATTTTCTTTTTCATAGAATTATCACCGCTATATTTTATGTATTAAAAATAACAAATATGATGAAAATATATTTGGTGATATATGTGAATTATTTATTTCTAATTTTAAAAATATGTGTAATTTATTTATCTGTCATTATTATTTTAAGAATCTTAGGGAAAAGAGAGGTTGGTGAGCTTTCTATATTTGACCTTGTTATTTTATTAATTATTGCTGATATTGCTTCAATTGGAATTGATAATACAGAATTTTTTATACCGGGACTTGTGTGTTTAGTTACACTTGCGGTATTACAAAAAATATTTTCATATATCCTTTTGAAGTTCGCGCGTCTTAGAGGTGTTTGTGATGGTAATCCAACAATAATTATTTATAATGGAATCATTAACATAAAAAATATGTCAAAGGAATTATATACCTTTGAGGATTTGGTAAGTCAAATGAGAATGGAGCATATAATGGATATTTCTG
The DNA here is from genome assembly GCA_022768655.1 of Anaeroplasma sp. Lineage (GTDB taxonomy): Bacteria > Bacillota_I > Bacilli_A > Acholeplasmatales > Anaeroplasmataceae > Anaeroplasma. The sequence continues at coordinate 1,716 of JALEQD010000043.1, read as the reverse complement.
AAATCAAGCTTGCAATTTTAGAAACAAATGGAACATTATCTGTTATGAAAAATGATAGTCATCAGGAATTATGTCTACCTATTATTTTAAGTGGTCTTTATGTTAAAGAAAATCTTGCGGTATTAAATATAAAAAAGGATAAAATATCAAAGGCTTTAAGTAAGAATAATTTAGATATCAAAAAGATTATGTATGCATCATATCAAAATGGTGTTTTAAGGTATTACTATAGAAAAAATAAAAGATTAAAAGAGCTAAAAGAGAGTAAATTGATGCTGTAGTGAAAAATAAAATAATAGATGAATACTTTTGCGCAAAATAAATATATGCTAGTGATAATAAAGATAATAAGATAAAACTAAAATATTTTAATTTGAATTTTGTAAGTTTCAATGAAATAATCAAAGAGATAATGGTTTTAGATAGTGAACCTATAGCTAAACCATAAATATATCCTGTAACACCAATATTATTTACTAATAGATAAATAGCTAATATTGTTATTAGTTCTTTTATTATTGTTATAATTAATATTTCTTTTTCTTTTTTGTGAGCTTGAAGTATATATGCTAGTAGAGGATCAAAATATATTATTAGATAAACAAATGCAAGCTTTTTTACTATTTCTCCTCCTAATGTGTGTCCATACATTAGATATAAAAATGTATCTCCTTGATATTCACAAATAGAAAAGCACACAATTGTTACAGGTATGGCTATGAAAAATAAAATGTTTAATAATTCCTTTTCCTCATTAGTATTAGCCTTTTTTGTAATTGATGGAAAAGCAAGCCTTGCTATAGATAATACCCCAAATTCTCCATGAGTTAATAGTGGTATTGCATATGATACAACTAGTGTGTAGTAGGTAGAAGATTCAAGATAGCTTATTCCGTTTTTTTGACAAACAAAAAATAATAAAAATGGTGTGATATATGATGAAACTGTTTGGATTAAGCTCGAAAGAGTAAGAGGAATTGCTTGTTTTAATATATTAATTTCAAATGAATTTGTTTTAATCCATCTAGGTCTTCCCCTTTTTTTGATTTTGAATGAAAGATATATACATGATGAAAATTCTGATAGTGTTAAGCTTAAAAATACCATTAATACCTGTAGATTAATTGAATGATTTTTAAGTATTATTAATAGTGTTATTGTTAATGCCATTTTTACTATTGATTCAATTACATTTGATAAATAATAAATATTGAATTCATTGTTTGCTTCTAAATATCCTTTCATTACTCCAGATGTATTTGAAAAAAACAATAAGGGTATACATAAAAGAAGAGGATAATATATAAATGAATCATTATAAATATATTTATAAATTGGAAAAGAAAATAAAATAAATATAGAAACCAAAGAGGAAGATAATAATGTTATTTTTAAGCAGGAAAGCATAATTATACTTACTCTTGTACTTTTTTTTATTATGTTACTTGCAATGTTTTGATTACATACACTTTGAATTGATAATGATGATATAGCAAGACATAATCCTAAGGAAGGATAAATCATTGAATATATCCTCATGCCCTCTAAGCCTAGGATTCTTGTTGTAATAACCTTATATAGTAAACCAAGTGTTTTAATTAATACAATAAAAAAGCCAACTGCACCTATTTTTTTTATAATAAAACCTCCTATTATTTTTTAAAATTCTTTAAGTACAATAAAGAATATGTTATAATCTTATGTATAATTACATAA
>JALEQD010000021.1 GCA_022768655.1 Anaeroplasma sp. | reverse complement strand
TTAATGAATTTATCGATTCCTTAAGTGATGAAGCTCAAAGAATCTTAATGGATTTGCAAAAGGATGCTGAAGAATTCAAGAAGATGGGTATTACTTTTGAAGAAAAAGCATTCTATGATATATTAAAGGCTATTCAAGAGAAATATGGATTTGAATATGAAGATGCTAAATTAATTGATTTAGCTAAGAAAGTTAAAGCTGTAATTGATGATAAGGCTAAGTATACTGACTGGTCTAATAAATCAGATATTAAGGCTAGTTTACAGTCTGATGTAATTAGATTGTTAAATAGAAATGGTTATCCGCCTATGACATTTGAAGACGTATATGCTAAGGTTTTAGCTCAGGTGGAAAACTATAAGAAATATGATGATTAATGAAGAGGTAATGTATGGAAGACAATAACGATATAGTAATGTCTAATGAACAACTTGTTAAAATAATGATGAAGTCTTTAGAGCAATATTCATTTACAACAATAGGTTCAAGGATGTTTGTTATGGATTACGCATTGTTAGGATTAGAACAAGATATGAATAAAGTAGACAACTATATTGAAAAGCATAAAATAATGCCAGGTTATTCTAAATTTTTTTCTACATTAGCCCTTTTGTCTTGTAAACAATTAATGGGTGGAGAGAAAATTAAAGATGAAGTTCTTTGTTTTTATAATTCACTCTTTGATAAGATTATTAATAATAATCTAAAAGATAATTATGATGCAGCATTGGGATCACTTGGACTAGCACAGAGAGATTGGCAAAAAAAATATATTTTTAAAACATATCTTATGTATTTGTTTTTAAATGACTCTGAAATTAATCCTATATTCTTATCAAAAATTAATGCTAGTATTGACGATATGGTTTCCATTTGCTTGGTGAATAAGTATTTAGCCATTCCTGAAGTTATGAAGAAATTAATAGAAATGGGGAAAAAACCAACTCAAGTATTTGAGAAGTTTAAGAAGTATTTAGTTAGTAATATGGGTTATTTATGCATAAAATATTCTGATTACAAAATGAAACAATTAGAAAAGATTAAGTCATCGAATTATAATATTTTTGCAGCAAGAATGATAGAAAAGGATTATCCATTACTAGAAGTTGAAACAAATTGGTATGAGTTTTCCTCAATATTTTATCTTCAAGATGCTATTTTTTCTAGAACGTTAAGGGAAATTGCAGATGGAGGAAAAAATACAGATTACATTGGGAATGCTTTTGAAAAAATTACATATAACGAATTCATTCAATGCTATACTTCTGTAGATGTAGATTCTTCTGGAAACAAGAAGATAAAATGTAATCCTGGAACAAAACAATTAGAATTATGCGATGTTCTAGTTGAATATAATGGTTTTTATTTGCTTATTGATTGTAAATCAAAAGAATTTATTGAGGATATATTTCTTACTGGTTCTTCAGAAAAAACTTGGTTGAAGAAAAGAATTGATCAACGAATCAATAGAATTAATGATACAATGAATGGTAAATTTGTCAGTTTCATTCCTAGTGGAATTTCTCGAGATAAAATTTTTTCGATAATTGCATTAGTTGATGATGGTACCTTCTCTAAAAATGCTATGTTAGATGAGTTCTATTCGGGGAAAATGCCTGCTCAAGAATTGGAATATTATAAGAAAAATCTTCATTTAATTGCATATGATGATTTACTAGAAGCAATAGATTCTGATGTGAATTTAATTGATGTGATTAGTCGCTCGATTAATTCCAATGAATTCGGTAATCATTTAAGCCTAAATATAAAAGCGAATGACAAGAAATCATACTGTTCGAAGTATAATAATTGGTACAAGAATGCTCAAAATAATATTCTTGATTTTATTGATGATAATGATATTTTAGGATTGAAGGAAGAAAAGTAGAATATGTTAAGTGAACAAAATAAAGCCAAGTCAAGAGTAAATCTTCATAATGCAATTGGACAATATCCATATAAAGCTGTTTGTTCAATTAAGTACTTTGATGAAAAAAACGATATGTATGAAGTTGACGATATTGATGTTGTCATTACTGATTCTGTTAAAGCCAGAGTAAATATTTATTGGGAGAATAAAATTGAGAATTATCGTGATAAAGGGCTATTTGGTTATTATGACGCTGATTACTGTTTTATGGATATGGATCCTACCAATACATATTTAACAATAGAAGCAACTAATGAATTTCTTGTTTATATAAAGCTAGAAAGTAATGAATATTAAGAGGTATAGATAATGGCAAAAGATAATATTACACAAGTTAAAACAGTAGATAGTAAATGTTTCTCACTAGCTCAATTATTTGCGGAGAAGTATACGGTAGATTTCTATCAAAGAGAATATGTGTGGGAAAAGAAGCAATTAGAGGATTTAATCAATGATTTGTCATCATCTTTTTTAAAGTGTTGGAAGTCTGGTGATTCTACAAGCAATGTTAGAAGCTATGATCCATATTTTATGGGCGAAGTGGTTATTTCATTGAAAACTGATGAACCTTCTGCAATTATTGATGGTCAGCAGAGAATAACTACTTTTACATTATTGCTCATTTATATGCTTCATACTTTTAAACACGTAGCTGGTTTTCCTACAGGAGATATTGAAAGAGCTATTTATTCAAGTGATTACGGAGTTCCTAGATTTAATTTAGATATCGATGTTAGAAGAAATTGTATGCTTGGATTATTTAATAATTCTACATATAATCCAGTTGAAGAAGATAAGCAACACGTTCAAAAAATTGTTGATAGATATAATGATATAGCTGAGTGTTGGAATGATAAAATTGATGATTCAAATATTGCAAGCTTTGCATATTGGATTTTAGGTAAGATTGTTTTCTCTAAAGTCTGGACAAACAGTGATGATTTTGCATATGTAATTTTTGAAACAATGAATGATAGAGGTTTATCATTAACTCACGTTGAAATGCTAAGAAGCTACCTACTAGCAAATATTGATGCTGGTAAACGTGATTACTGTTTAGCAAAGTTTGATAAGATGATTGGAAAATTATCATTAATCAAACTTACATCCAAATCAAAAGCTGAGCAAGAGTTCTTTAAGGTATATTTAAGAGGTCATTATGCTGAGGATTTATCACAAGGTAATGATTTATCAGACTTTGTAAGAATTGGTAATGCTTTCCATAGATGGGTAAGAGATAATGAAAGCTTATTAAGTTTATCATCATCTAATGATTATGTTGAATTCTTGAATAAAATAGTATATTTTGCTGATAAATATGGAAAAATTTATACATATATCGCTTCTAGAGATGCATCTAAATACTTTTATTTGATTGTTAATAGTGATTATGGATTTACATTACAAACACCATTAATTCTTGCGGCAATTAAATATAATGATTCTGATACTGTAGTTGAAGAAAAAATTCAATTAGTTTCTAAATATATCACTAAGGTATTAACTTGGAGGGTATGGAATCACTGGATGATTTCTCAAAGCTCATTGGAAGCACCTATTTATGATTTATGTAAGAAGATTAGAGACTTAGATGTAGATGGTATTAAGGCTTTACTTGCAACAGATCCTATCAATCTACCTGCTTTAAATAATTCACCAACATTGAATCAACAAAATAAGAGAAGAATTAAAGTATTATTGTCTTTAATCACTGAAATTGTTGCAAGAGAGTCTAACGAATCGGATTACATTTTAAACAAATCAGATATAGAAGTTGAGCATATTTGGTCTGATCACTTTGATCAACATACAGATGAATTTGCAACAAAGGATGAATTTGATAATGTTAGAAATAACATTGGAGATTTATTGGTTTTACCTAAGTCTTTTAACGCATCATACAATGATGCAATATATTCAATTAAAGTTCAGCAATACTTTAGCCAGAACATATTAGCTCAAACTCTTAACGAGAAAAAATACACAAATAATCCTGGATTCATTAAGTTTAAGAATACTAGCGGATTAGACTTTAAATCATATACCGAATTCAAGCGATTATCAGTGTCTGAAAGAGCTGATTTATATAAAGCAATTTTAGAATGGAATTGGAAATAAGATTTTATTTAGAGGTTCATTAATGTATGAGCCTCTTTTTTATTTAAAAAGAAAGTATTTAGTGTATAATAATACTTACTGGAGGTGTGGCTTATAGCTGCCATAATCAAAAGCTAAGAGTGATAAATGATAATTTAAATGTGTGATAAATGATAAAGAGATAAATGATTATTAGCATTGTAAAAAATCAATGCTAGAGCAAACGCTCAAATAATTTATTAAAATTATCAAGGAGGACATTAAAATGTCATTAAACAAAAAAAATATATCTAGAGCCCTAGCAATGGGTACAATTACAAAGGAAGCTGCTAAGAAGCTTGAATATCAATTATCAGTTATTGATAGTTTTACTCAAAAGAGAGCCAAATTAAATTCTTTATATTCTGAGTTAGATAATTATGAAGAAAATAATGATGATGGTCAAAATGAAGACAATATTGAGAATGTGAAAAATACTATTAATGAAATCAATGATTCATTTACAAATGAAGAATATAATTTTATTAATATGTATGATGTATGCAAGAATGTTAGTCTTAAAGAACGAAAACTTAATTATGTTGACCAACAGGGATATTCTGAAGTAATGTGTGGAATGTTTGTCTTATTCGGTGTTAAATCTGATTATGGAAAAGAACCTATACGAGCAGATTTTGCTTATGTTGGTAATGGAGACATTAGAATTATTACTGATGTTCCATTTGAACAACTAGCATATAAGAGACTTCCTGCTGTTCTAAAAGAGTATGGAATCACTTGTAGAAGTATTTATATTCAAAAGTTATCTTCGTATTTGGAAAAACTAGTTGTTGAATATGCGAATTCAGACTATGTTGAACAAACTGTATGCCACGATTTCGTTGGATTTAGAAATAATATTAATGAGATTGCATTATACAATTACATTGGTGGTACATCTAAATCTAAGTTAATTGGTGAGTTTGTTCCATTCTTTGAGCCTAAAGGGAATATTGATAAGTATATGGCAATGCTAAGAAACTGTGTAAAAACACCTGCTATGCAATTTGCTTTAACACTGGGATACGTTTCGCCTGTTTTATACAGATTAGATAACTACAATGGTGTTTCTAACTTGTTAATTAATCTTTATGGTCGTTCATCAACTGGTAAGAGTATTGCTGCTAAATTAGCAATGAGTGCTTTCTGTAATCCATCAGATGTAAATAATCCTTTCTTCAGAGATTTCTTCGGTACTGTTAAAGCTAACATAAGAAGAATGACAGGAACTGATGGTTTGCTAAATGTAATTGACGATACATCAACTCAGGGCAAAACTTCAAAACAATTACAGGAAATTGCATATATGCTTGATAAGGGTAGAGCTGATACTGTTTGTGATGGACACGGAGGCGTTACTACTCCAAAGACTTGGAAGTGCTTATCTTTGATGACTGCTGAACGTAGAATTCTAGATGGAGCTGATATTTTAGCTGGTGCTAAAGTACGTCTTTGTGAGATAACTCTTAATAAGTGGACAACAGATGAAATAGAAGCTAATGAAATTCAAAACACTGTATTATCCAATTATGCTTTATTAGGTGAGAAGTTTATGAAGTACTTTATTAAGAAGTATCCAAAAACATCGAAACTTGTTGAGAAGTATAACGAAATTCATACAAAGGTTATTTCATTAATTGATGTTAAATACAAGGATCAGTATACTGATCGTGAAGTTAATAGACTTTCAACAGTTTTATTAACCGCAGAGATATTAAATGAATTCTTTGTAAATGGGAAATATAGCTATTCATTAGATTTAGATGCATTATATGGTTTTGTTATTGAAAATGTAATAATTCCATCATATGAATCTAGAAATACTGCTCATTCATTGTATGAACGTTTAACTGAAACTTTAACATTAAAGGCTAAGTTATTTGAAACAGATACAAAGCCTATTGCAGTATCTGATAGATTAACTAATTATTTAGGTTTGGCTGTTCAAAAGCCAGATAGAACTGAGTATTATGTTAGTTTAAAGGGTAAGAAGTATTTGGAAGCTGAAATTAATAATGGAGCACCATTTGATGCTTCAACTTTATATGAGTGGTCAAAGAACGACTGGATTGGTTTTAAAGATTCTGAGAAGGGTCGAACATATGAAGTATATAAAGATATATATGGTACATCCACAAGATGCATTAAAGTTATAGTAATGAAGAATACTGTTGCTATGATTGCATAATTGAACATTAAAAGATTTATCTGAAATAGATTCCTCTAGTAGCCTCACATTAATTTGTGAGGTTTTTTGTCCTTATAATTTCATTGTTCCTGAGAATATAATTAATTGTAAAAACATAAAAAACTGGATTTTGACACTCCAGTTTTATTGTTTATATTTCTTAATATTTAGACTTTAAATATAATATATGCTATTTATGTATACATATATATTTTCTATTACTTAATTATATTAATTATATATTTATATTATATATACCATTAATACTTAGCATTAGATTGTGAGTCCCATATCCGAAAGACCAGATTTCCAGTACTTCCTCTTTAATAGGAAGTACCAGCAAGGAGAAAATTTTGTTGAGATTATGGTCAGTAATCTCAGATACAAGAAAGGTTCTAAATGTTCCATCATAATTTAGCGGGACTCCTGTATCAATAATTATTAGAAAATAGAATAAATACATAGAATATACATTTTGGTAGATGGTGTATATAATTCCTTGTTCTATAAATTCACTCAAACAATTAAAAATATTGAAAATTTTGTGCGTAAAATATAAATCTCATCTGATATTTAATATTGGCAATAACAATAGATTAAGTATAAAGATACAACTTTGCGTAGGGTTAGTATCAACTTAAGGAGATAATTGTTATGAAAATAAGCTTTGAAAGGAATGAATTTGTAAAAAAAAGAGGTTTGAATGATATTCCATCTTTGAAAAAAATTAACTTTGAGGATTTGATTTCAGATGAAGCAGTGCAATTGATACTGGATGATATTATTACAAAGATTAATGATGGTGATGCTAAGGAGGAGTAAAATATGGACGAAAGAGATAGAATTGCATTTGATTATTGGAGAATTTGCCATAGAGGAAAGGCATATGTGTATGAATATGAGGTTGTAAAAATAAATAAGAAAACTAAAAGATGTATGATTAAGATATTTACAGATGAAATTTCCTTTTGGGTTCCTATGATATCAATAGAATTAATTACTAAAGAAAATATTCAGGAATTACATAGTAGATTTTATGAGGAGAGAGGCTATGCTAGATAACGAGATGAATGAAATAATGTGGATTGATTATGATGGATATGAGAGAACTGGAAAGAAGAAACCATCATTATTATGTTGCTATGAGACGAATTTAGAGCTTTTTGGGATTGAATGGATTAGATATCTAAATCCAGAAACAAAGCTTCTAGACGTGGAATTTGATGACATATATTATTATGACGAGATTGAAGATATATTTGCTATTAATCTGTCAAATCATCAAATTACCCTTGCAGAAGTACCTGCAACATATGTAAATATTATTAATATTCCTTATGTGAATAAGGCTGTCTAAAGAGATTCTAAATAATGGAGTCTCTTTTATTTTTATAATGAGAGGTATAAGAAATGAGAACAGAATATGAAGTAAAATCAATTAAAGAAAATGCTAAAGAATATGCTAAAAAGCATCCAGATGTCATTGAATATCCGGTTTGTGCATATCTTCGTAAGTCAGAGGAGGATGAAAAAGACAGCTCACTTCCAACACAACTATCAGGTATTGAGGATACAATTAAGGAGTTAAATGAACAACTAAGTGAGTTTGGTATTAAGCTATCGTTAGGTGAAAATAGTGTGTTTAAGGAGGATGATGTATCAGGAACTACAACATTTAAAAGATACGAACTTCAAAGAATGAGAGATGCTATTAGTGCTGATTCATATGTTGCTTGCTTTGTTTTAAGACTTGATCGTTTGAGCCGTAATAATTATGATAGAACATCTATTAAGCGAGAAATGATGGAACATAAATGTAATTTAATATCTGTATACAATAAGGATGAAGGTGATGAACAAAGTGAAATGCTTGATGGAATTGATGCCACAATTGCATTATATTTTGCTAGAATTTCTGCTAGAAACTCTGTCGATGCAGTAAAGAAAAGATTAAAGGAACATAAAGTGGTTAGTACATTACCGTTAGGACTAATGAAGGATCCATACACTGAAGGTATTATTATTGATCCATCAACAGCGCCAATCATTAAGTTAATGTTTAACTATGCTTTGGCTGGTGATTCTCTTGAAGAAATATGCAGAAAAC
>JALEQD010000096.1 GCA_022768655.1 Anaeroplasma sp. | reverse complement strand
GCTTTTTCAATGAAAACTGTTATAGGTTCTATGTCATATTATATTTGTAATGCAAGCCAAGAGGGCTTTCAGCCTATGAATGCTAATTTTGGTATTATGGAGGATCTTGGAATACCACATAAGAAAAAAGAAAGAAAAATGCTTTACGCAAAAAGAGCTTTAGAACAAATGGAAAAGGAGATTGAAGCTATAAATGACTGATGAAGAAATAATAGAGGAATATATTAATTCAATTTCATCAATAAAAGGCTATTCTATTAATACTGTAGATGGATATAAAAATGATATACTTGAATTTTTAAATTTCTTAAAAACAGAAAAAATGGCTGCTGGTTTATTAAAAATAAGAAATGAACGTGTATGTAGAAATTATGTATCATATTTATCTAATAAAGGCTTTGCCTCTACTTCGATTCAAAGAAAAATATCTTCTTTAAATAGTTTTTTTAATTATCTTTTAAAGGAAGAAATAATCACTGATAATTATTTTGTAAATGTATCTACTCCGAAAGTTCCAAAACGATTACCCAAGACAATTAAGGATGAAGAAATTATTATGATGTTTGAATCATGTGATTTAAATAATAAGCTTGGTTTCAGGAATTATTGTATATTAGGATGCTTATATGGCTGTGGATTACGTGTTAGTGAATTATGTAATATGCAAATTAAAGATATTGATTTTATTGAAAGACAGATAGTTATTCATGGTAAGGGAAGTAAGGATAGAATAGTTATCATGTATGAGGATTTGGCTGATTCATTAAAAAAGTATATTTCTACATTTAGAAATGAAATCTTATATAATAGTAAGGATGAAACAAATAGATACGTTTTTTTAAATAAAAATGGTACTCAGCTTACTAGAGTAGGTGTAAGAAAAATTTTAGATAAAATTGTTTCTGATTGTGGTGAAACATTTCATATTTCACCTCATATGCTAAGACATAGTTTTGCAACAGCAATGCTTAATAATGGTGCAGATATGAGAACAGTTCAAGAATTGTTAGGACATGAAAATCTATCTACTACACAAATATACACACATGTTTCATTTGAAAAAATAAGAAGTTCATATGAAATAGCCCATCCAAGAGCAAATAAAATAAAAGAAGTAAAAAAAACTGAATAAATTTTGCCAAGAGATAATATTACTTGTAATTATTAAATATATTTGATATAATTTTTTTGTTTAGGTTGAATTGACAAAGAATGGAGAATAAGAATGAAAAAGATATTAGCTACTTGTATAGTTTTATTTATGGCCATATTTATGACATCATGTAAGAAAAATGAGGAAACTGTTAAGGTTACCGATTTTCCATTAGATTCAGTAGTAGAAGATTTAAAGCTTAATGATGTGAAAAATGGTAATAGCATTACAGAGGTTGATAAAAGCTCAAAAGAATATTATGATATTAAAATAGCTTCAAATAAGAAAGATACCTTATTTACTGTTGTAACAAATATTGATAGTATCATTAAAGATAATGGGGATCATTTTAGAAGTGCTACTGTATATCCACTAACATTTACTGGTGAGCTTTCTGATTCTATTAAATCAGGAATAATGAATTGCGTTTTCTCTACAGCTAAATTGGATAATGCAATGATTGGTTTTGAAAAAGAATTAAATATGTCAACAAGCTGGGGATTAAATGTTGATGTTTCTAAGGCTGTAGAAAATTATAATAACAATATCAAAAACAATCAAATCGCTGTAGTATATATTCCAACATATGTTTCATATGTAAAAGATGGTGTTGAGCTTGTTTCATGTTATGTTATGATTCCAGTATATTATGAGGTTACAACATCTGTTGGTGATAAGTTTTATGATGTTGTTGTTAAGGATTTAGTTTTTAACGAAAATAATCTATTACAATCAAAATAAATATTATCTAAAAAGTTAAGCTATTCTTTTGAATGGCTTATTTTTTTAGGAATATTTATAATTAGTCATAAATTAACATGATGTTAATAGATTTTGCGAATTTTAAAAAAAATTATTGTATTTGGAAAATAAATATGTTATTATGTTAAAGGCACAAAAATACACATGTCTTTGGAGTTTGCCGTCGTGTGCAAGTAAAATTGATGGAGGCAAGCGTTGAAGAAGGCAGAGGACAAAAACAAAAATAAAATGGAGGAAAATTTAAAATGTCTGAATCAGTAGTTTCAATGAAACAATTATTAGAGTCAGGTGTTCATTTTGGACATGCTACTCGCAGATGGAATCCAAAAATGGCTAAGTATATTTTTACAGCTAGAAATGGTATTTACATCATCGATTTACAAAAAACAGCTAACGAAATTGAAAAAGCATATGCTGCTTTATTAAATATCGTTAAAGAGGGCGGAAAGGTTTTATTTGTTGGTACAAAGAAACAAGCTCAAGAGGCTGTAAAGGAAGAAGCTTTACGTTGCGATCAATACTATGTTAACCAAAGATGGTTAGGTGGTACATTAACAAACTTCAAAACAATTAGAAAGAGAATTAAGAAGTTACAAGATTTATATAAGATGGAAGAAGATGGCGAATTCGCTAAGCTTACAAAGAAGGAAGTTTCTAAGCTTATCCAAGAAAGAGAAAAGCTTGAAAGATTCTTAGGCGGTATTAAGGAGATGAAGAAAACTCCTGATGCTTTATTCATTGTTGATCCACGCAAGGAGCACAATGCAATTTTAGAAGCAAGAAAATTAAACATCCCAGTATTCGGTATTGTTGATACAAACTGTGATCCTGATGATGTTGATTATGTTATTCCTGCAAACGACGATGCAATTCGTGCAGTTAAGCTAGTTACTTGGGTTATGGGTAATGCTGTAATCGAAGCTAACGGTGGTGTAGTTGAAAAGTTCGATGAACCAGAAGAAGTAAATTTAAGTGAAGAAATTTCAAAAGAAAAGCCAGCTAAAGAAGTAAAGAGCGAAAAGAAGCCTGCTTCAAAGAAGCCAGCTCAAAAGAAACCAGTTCAAAAGAAAGAAGCTAAGGAAGCTGTAGAAGCTCCTAAGGCTGAATAATTGTGGAGGAAAAAATAATGGCAAACATTACTGCTCAAATGGTAAAAGAGTTACGTGAAATGACATCTGCAGGTATGCTAGATTGTAAAAAGGCATTAACAACTACAGATGGAAATATGGAAGAAGCTGTAACTTGGTTACGTGAAAAGGGTATTGCAAAAGCTGTTAAAAAAGAAGGAGCTGTTGCAGCTGAAGGTTTATGTTCATATACAATTGCAGGAAATAAGTGCGTTTTATTTGAATTAAACTCACAAACTGATTTCGTTGCTCAAAATGCAAAGTTTATTGCTTTACTTGAAACAGTTGGTAATATTTTAGTTAATTCTAATGCTACAAATACAGAAGAAGCTTTAAAGGTAGTTTCTGATGGTAAGGATTTAAATACAATTATTCTTGAAGCTTCAGGAGTAATTGGTGAAAAGATTTCTTTACGTCGTGTTACTGTATTAGAAAAGACTGATGCACAAGTATTTGGTGCATATAAGCATATGGGTGGTCGTATTGTTACTGTTGCTATTTTAGATGGTGACAATGCTGAATGTGCTAAGGATATTGCAATGCATGTTGCTGCATTAAGTCCAAAGTATGTTTCAAAGAATGATATTCCTGCTGAAGTTATTGCTAAGGAAAAGGAAGTTATTCTTGCTGCTGCATTAAATGAAAATGCTCAATCTGCTAAACCAAAACCAGAAAAAATCGTTGAAGAAAAGATTGTTCCTGGTCGTTTAGATAAGAATTTAAAGGAAATTTGCCTATTATCTCAAGCATTTGTTAAGAATCCAGATCAAACTGTTGAAGCTTATGTTCAAGGTTCTAAGTGTGCTGTAAAGACATTCATACGTCTTGAAGTAGGCGAGGGAATTGAAAAGCAAGTTAGCGATTTTGCTGCTGAGGTTGCTGCTCAATCTGCTGCTTTTAATAAGTAATTAATAGGGGATGCTTTTTGCTTCCCCTATTTTTAAAAATAAATAAAAGGAAGGGCATAGTATGTATAACCGTATTTTATTGAAATTAAGTGGTGAGGCTCTAAAAGGAGAAACATCATATGGTATTGATCCACAAACAGTACAAGGAATTGCAGAACAAATTAAGGATGCACATGATTTAGGTGTTCAAATTGGTATTGTTGTTGGTGGAGGAAATATTTGGAGAGGAAAAACTGCTGAGGGTTTAGGTATGGACCGTGCACAAGCAGATTATATGGGAATGCTTGCAACAATAATGAATGGCTTAGCTGTTCAAGATGCTTTAGAGCATGTTGGTGTTCCTACAAGAGTAATGACAGCATTACCTATAAACGAGGTTGCAGAGCCATATATCAGAAGAAGAGCTATCCGTCATTTAGAAAAGGGACGTGTATGTATTTTCGTTGGTGGTTTAGGTTCACCATATTTTTCAACAGATACTGCTTGTGTATTAAGAGGAACAGAAATTGGAGCTGAAGTGGTACTAATGGCAAAAAATAAGACTGAAGGTGTATATGATTCTGATCCAAGAAAAAATCCTAATGCTAAGCTATATGAAGAGCTTACCTTCTCAGAGATACTTGCAAAAAATTTACAAGTTATGGATTCTACTGCCGCTTCATTATGTAAGGATAACAAGATGAATCTAATTGTATTTAATATGAATACAAAGGGAAATATTGTTAAAGCAGTAAAAGGCGAAAAAATTGGTACCTTAGTCAAGGTAGAATAGGAGAAAAAATGGAAGAATTAGAAATGGTCCTTTTAGAAGGCGAAGAAAAAATGGATAAAGCTATCCAAGCATATGAGCATGAATTATCAACTGTTCGTACTGGAAGAGCTAATGCTAATTTATTAGACTCAATTCAAATTGATTACTATGGTGTAGCTACACCTATAAAGCAAATTTCATCAGTTTCTATTCCAGAGTCTAATCAATTATATATTAAACCTTATGATAAATCATCAATTAAAGCAATTGAAACAGCTATTTTAGCATCACCTTTAGGATTAACTCCTCAAAGTGATGGAAACGGTATTCGTTTGATTTTACCAAAAATGACTGAAGAACGTCGTAAGGAATTAGTTAAGCTTGTTGGTAAAATGCAAGAACAAGCTAAGGTTCATGTTAGAAATATTAGACGTGAATTAAATGATGATGTAAAGAAGCTTGCATTACCTGAAGATGATG
Organism: Anaeroplasma sp.; assembly: GCA_022768655.1. Taxonomy (GTDB): domain Bacteria; phylum Bacillota_I; class Bacilli_A; order Acholeplasmatales; family Anaeroplasmataceae; genus Anaeroplasma. Next base: position 6,812 of record JALEQD010000096.1, on the reverse strand, counting down.
AAAAAAGTACAATTGAAGATGTACAAAAGCTTACTGATCAAAAAATAGAAAAAATCGAAAAAATAACTGAAGCTAAAAATGCTGATTTGATGGCAATTTAGTTTAATTATGTGAAATCTAGTGAAAAGGTGACAATCGACCTTATTCACTAGATTTTTTATTATTTTATGTTATAATGTTAAATGTATAATTTTGTAAATAAAGCATTACTGGTATTATTTGAGGAGGTTTTATTTTGAAAAGAAGAATAATTACTGCTATTATTTTGGCTATATTGCTTATTCCAGTAGTAATAGTACCAGAATTAGTTAAAGTATTTGAATTTTTAGTCATTTTATTGTCAATATTTGCATCATTAGAAGTATTGAATATGTATGATAAAGAAAGAGTACTTCCTAAAAAAATGAAGGCTGTTAGTGTTATATGTACTCTTATTTTATATTTTGCGATGGTAGATAATTTTTTAGTATGTAAGGATACATTGATATGTAAGTTTCTTGACATATTTGATTTTAAACTAGATATTTATTTAGCCTTAGGTGGAATTTTCTTAATATTTATGTTCTGTATGGTATTTATTCATGATTTAAATGCTTCTGATGTTGGAAAGTGTTTATTAGAGGTTATATATATTGGAGTTACTTTTGCTTCTTTTACTGTTTTAAGAAGCTATGGTGTAAGATTTATCGTATATTTATTAATAATATCATGTACAACAGATATTTTTGCATTAGTTTTTGGTTTGAAATTTGGTAAACATAAAATGGCTCCATATATTTCACCAAAAAAGTCTTGGGAGGGTGCAATTGGTGGTACTGCTGTTGCAACAGTGTTAGGTTTTATTTTCCTATATTTCTATAGGTATTTTGCTCCTCTTTTTCATAATGGTTCAAGTATAAATTTCTTTGATGGTGTATTTGGATATTCAGAATTTACTAAGCCTGGAATGATTATCTTTATGATTTTATTATCAGCATCAATGTCTGTTTGCTCACAAATTGGTGATTTAGTTGCATCAAAATTAAAAAGATATTATGGAATAAAGGATTATTCAAACCTTTTCCCAGGCCATGGTGGAATTTTGGATAGATTTGATTCTGCATTATTTTCTTCATCCATTCTATTAGTATTTATTGTTTATGGATATATATTATCACCAATGCTATCAGGGGTATAAAACAAATGAAAAATCTATATATTGTTGGTTCATGTGGTTCAATTGGAACACAAACATTAGATATTGTTAGAAAAAATCCTTTTGAATTTCGTGTTATTGGAATGTCTGTTGGTTCTAATTTAGAGCTTGCATATTCATTGATTGAAGAATTCAAGCCTGAAATAGTATGCTTTAGAAAAAAAGAACATATTAAAGAAATATCATATAATCCCATAGTGACATATGGAGATTCGGGATTATTAGATATTTCTAAATATAGCAAATATGAAAATGAGGTTTTTGTGAACGCACTTGTTGGAATGTCAGGATTACTTCCAACTGTTGAAGCGATTAAAGCAAGAAAAACTATATGCTTAGCAAATAAAGAAACATTGGTTGTTGCTGGAGATATAATTAAATCTTTGATAAAAGAATATGATGTTCCATTAATTCCTATTGATTCAGAGCATTCTGCTATCCTACAATGTCTTTCTGGAGAAAAGAAAAGTGAAGTTAAAAGATTAATTATTACAGCTAGTGGAGGTTCTTTTAGAAATAAAACAAGAGAAGAGCTTGTTGGTGTTACAAAGGAACAAGCCTTGGCACATCCAAATTGGTCAATGGGATCAAAAATTACAATAGATAGTGCTACAATGATGAATAAGGGATTTGAAGTCATTGAAGCTCATTATCTATTTGATATTCCATATGATAGAATAGATACAATTTTACATCCACAAAGTATTGTTCATTCTATGGTTGAATATAATGATGGAACAATAAAGGCAGAACTTGGTACTAACGATATGCACACACCAATTTCCTATGCTTTAAGATATCCATCTCATATGATAAAAGATAGTGAAGCTTTAAATTTAGTTGGTTTAAATCTTGAATTTAAGGAGCTATCAACAAAAAGATTTCCTTGCTTGGGCTATGCATATGATGCCGCAAGAAAAGGCGGAATTTATTATGCAGTATTGAATGCTTCTAATGAAGCGGCTGTGTACTTATTTTTACATGACAAGATTGAATTTTTAGATATAGAAAAAATAATATATGAGGAAATTAATAATTCTGAATATGAAAATATTAATTATGATATAGAATCAATCGTGTATATTAGTAATAAAATTATATTAAAAATATTAAATGAACATGGAGTTGAGGAGTTATGATTTTAGCACTTACAGGTGCTCCATTAATTATTGTTTCAATTATAGCATTTATTTTAATTATCGGAATAATCATTGTTGTTCATGAGGGTGGACATTTCTTTTTTGCTCGCCGTGCAGGAGTTTTATGCCATGAGTTTTCAATTGGTATGGGACCGGTAATTTTCAAAAAACAATTTGGTGAAACAACATTTTGCTTGCGTGCAATTCCAATCGGCGGATTTGTATCGATGGCTGGTGAAGAATTATCGACTGATCTATTAAAGGTTGGAGATAATATTGGTTTAAATTTCGAAGGTGATTTAGTATCAGAAATAATCTTAGATAAGAATAGAGAAGCTTTAGTTTCTGGTGAAGTAGTTGAATATGATTTATATGGTATTGATGGTAAAGAGCTTTTTATTACATTAAATACAGGAATTAATAACCAATATTTTAAGGTTAAAAAGGATGCTTTTTATGTTTTTGAAAAGGATAAAAAGCTTCAAATAACACCATATGATCGTTGTTTTGAGTCAAAAAGCATATGGAATAGATTTTTAGCATTATTTGCAGGACCATTTATGAATATGGTTTTAGCAATTGTTTTATATCTAATTATTTCATTTGCTACAGGAGTACCAAATTACAAATCAAATGTCATAGGTGAAATATCAAGCGGATATCCTGCTGATAGTGTCCTAATGGCTAATGATCAAATAATTTCTGTAAGTGATGGAAAAAGTACATATTCAGTTAATTCTTGGAATGAATTTTCTGATGCATTAGATAATAAAATATATACAACCTCAGCTACAAAGCTAACAATAAAGGTTTTAAGAAATAATGAACCAATGGAATTTGAAATTGATACACTAATTAATATTGTTCCAATTGGTATTTCAAATTTTTCAACTCCAGAAATTAAAATTCCTGATGGAATTAATGGTGTAATGCTTGGTAAGGTAGCTATTAGATATAAGGATTCTAAAAACGAGGGTAATATTAAATCAGGAGATATTTTAACAAAGATGTATTATAATGGTACATCAAAAGATTTATCAAGCTGGAATGATATTATAGATGTATTTAAAAATGAAATACATACCGCAACAGATATTACCTTTGATTATTATAGCTATAATGAAGAAGCTAAGGAATATACCTTCGTAAGCAAAGATGATTGTGCTGTAATTGAAAATTACACTGATGAGGTACTAGAAAATCAAAGAATTGAAAAAATTCAAAGAAAAATTGGTGTATCACCAACAACACATTTTTCATTTTTTGAATGTATTGGTGCTGCATTCAAAAATTTTTGGAATGATTTCACATTAATTTTTAGAACATTAAAGCTTTTAATTGCTCCAAGTGATGTTAGACAAATCGGAGTATCAGATTTATCAAGCTTTGTTGGTATATTTGGAATGGTAAAAACATATATAGGGGCAGGATTGTTAGCAATTTTATCTTTCACTGCTTTATTGTCAGTTAACATTGGTGTAATGAATTTACTTCCAATTCCTGCTTTAGATGGTGGTAGATTAGTATTCTTGCTATATGAACTAGTTACAAGAAAGAAGCCTAGTAGGAAGGTTGAAAACATTATTAATAATATTTTCTTTATCCTTTTGATTATTTTATTTATTTTTGTAACATATAACGATATAATTAGATTATTTAAAAATTAAGGTGTGATCTTTTATGAAATATTCAAATCCTATAATTTTATCAGATTATAGTGATCCTGATGTTATTAGATATAAGGATAGCTTTTATTTAATAGCATCAAGCTTTAATCATACTCCTGGAATTCCTGTATTGAAGAGTAAGAATTTAGTCGATTGGAAAATTATAAATTATGTATATGATAAAATTCCATTTGAAAGATTTAATAATGTATGTCACGGGGATGGTTCTTGGGCACCATCTTTGCGCTTTCATAATGGCTTATTTTACGCAATAATACCATTTCCAGATGAAGGAATATATGTTTCATGTACTGATGACATAGATAGTGGAAATTGGAGTGAATTATGGTGCTTGGTAGATGCTAAAGGATTAGAAGATCCATGCCCTATTTGGGTAGATGATAAGTGCTATTTAGCTGTTGGATTTGTAAAAAGTAGAATTGGTTTTAATTCTATGCTTGGATTGTTTGAGGTAACACCTGATTTGAAAAAGGTTATTTCTCCATACAAAATAATATTTGATGGACATAATACTCAGCCTACAATAGAAGGACCTAAATTTTATTATAAGAATGGATATTATTATATCATGGCCCCTGCTGGGTCTGTAAAAACAGGCTGGCAAACATGCTTAAGAAGCAAAAATGTATACGGACCATATGAAGAAAAAATAGTAATGTGTCAGAATGATTCCAAGATTAATGGTCCACATCAGGGTGCTTTGATAGATATTAACAAGAATTCCTATGCGTTTATTCACTTTCAGGATAAGGGTGCATATGGAAGAGTTATTCATCTTCAGCCTGTTAAATGGATAAATGACTGGCCAATATGTGGCAATGTTAAGGATGAATTATTGCCTGGAACTCCTTATGATGAGCATGATTATTTGATTGATAAAAAATCAATTTTTAAAATTCCGGTAAGTGATGATTTTAAGGTAAAGGAATTGTCATTGATTTGGCAAACACCTGCCAATAAACAAAAAGGATGGTATAAGCTTGATAATGGCTTACATTTGTATTGTTATTATCACAATAATGAAGCATATAATGCTTTAAATAAAACACCTAATCTATTTTTAACAAAAATTGCTTTAAATGCTTTTACTGTAAAAACAAAATGTATTTTGGATTTAAAAAATGATGGTGATGAGGCTGGATTTACATATATGGGTAGTCAATATCATTATATATGTATAAAAAATATTAAGGGTGTTAATCATCTTCAATTGAAAGAAGGATATTTTAATCAAGATAATGATGTAATATTATTTGATAGTATATATAATAATTACGATATAGAATTTATGATGAAATTTTCTGATGATTGTACATATCAATTAGGCTTTAATGGTACTTATTTTAAGCAAAAATTCATTGCTACTCCTGGTAGATGGGTAGGAGGAAAGTATGGAATATATGCTAAAGGCTTAAAAGCTTTAGGACAAGCAATATTTGAATATTTCAAGGTAAGGAAGGTTTCAAAATGAAAATAGACGACCAATTTATTTTAGATATAAAAAGATTAGGAATTAATGGTGAAGGAATAGGCTTTTACAATAAAATGGCAGTTTTTGTTGATGGCGCTATTCCAGGTGAAGGACATGAGATTGTAATTACTAAATGTGAAAAAAGTATGGCATTTGGGAAAACAGTCAATATTAAGCATGCTTCAAATAATAGAAAAGAAGCAGAATGCCCTTACTATGAATCTTGTGGTGGCTGTAAAACAATGCATATTTCATATGATGCAATGCTTGAATATAAACGTAGCATTTTAATAGAGTCATTAAATAGATATTCAAATTTGAAAACAAATTCCTTTGAAATAAGAAAAACAGTTCCAAGTCCAGATATTTTTAATTATCGTAATAAATCACAACTAAATGTAAAGAAGTTTGGTAACATTAGTAAGGTATGTATGATTAAATCTGGTTCAAATGAATTAGTTCCAGTTGACACATGCTTAGTACAAAATAATACAATAAATGAATTAAATGAACAAATATTAAAATTAGCTGATCATTTAGGTATACAACCATATATTTATAAGTTTAATCGTGGTGTATTAAAATATATTGTTATACGAGTAAATAAGAATGATGAAGCATTAGTATGCTTAGTTTGTAATGAGAAAAATTGTAAAATAAAAGAATTAGCTATAGAAATAATGAAATTGAAAAATGTAAAAGGAGTATATGAGAATTTCAATGATTCTTTAAAGCAGGGAATTATTTTTGGAAACGAAACAAATCATTTGTGTGGTGATAAGTTTATTGTTGAAAATTTAGGTAAAATAAAATATCAAATATACCCTACAACATTCTTTCAATTAAATACATTGCAAGCAGAACAATTATTTAATGAAGTATTAAAATCATGTAAATTATCTTTTAAGGAAACAGTATTAGATGCTTATTGTGGTGTAGGTACAATTGGATTATTTTTAGCTAAAATGTCAAAGGAAGTAATTGGTATTGAATATAATAAGGATTCAGTTATTGCCGCAACAGAAAATGCTAAACTAAACAATATTAAAAATGCAAAGTTTTTTCAAGGCGACGCAACAGAATTATTACCAAAAATGATAAATGATGGATATAATTTTGATGTTGTAGTTGTAGATCCTCCTAGAGTAGGCTTAGGTAAAAAATTTATTGAAACAATATTAAATACTAATATAAAGCGAATAGTTTATGTTTCATGTAATCCATCAACTCTAGCAAAGGATTTAAATCTTCTTAAGGAAAAATATAAGGTGAATTATATTACTCCATTTGATATGTTTCCTCAAACACCATTAGTAGAG
>JALEQD010000004.1 GCA_022768655.1 Anaeroplasma sp. | reverse complement strand
TTTTTGAAAGCTTTGTTCTACTAATATATAGTTTTTTTGCAAGACTCTCTTGAGTTAATTTTTTTTCTTTTCTAATTTTTAAAATTCTTTCCCCTATACTCATAATCAATATTTATTAGAAATAATCTAATATCCTCCTTTTGTAAAATATTATTCATTTGGAAATGCATTTAATCATTAAATAATTAAACTGCCTTACAATAATATTTTACAATACTTTATTGATTTTTTTATGTATAAAGTACGTACATGTATGTACAAATTTGGTACATTTTTGTCGTTTTTACGCACACAGATGTGTAAATTACGTACATTGAGAATTTTTGAGAAAAAACCTAAATTATTTTACCTTTATAATCTAAAATTCCACCGATGTTTATCACATTAATATATCCAAGCTTATTTACGATGTCAGCAGCAATTTGACTTCTTCTTCCACTTCGACAATATAAATATATTTTCTTATTCTTATCAGAAATTTATTCAATCCAAGGTAAAATTCCTTCTTTAAAATTATAATTATTCAATCCCGTAATACTACTTTTATCACCAGATGTTAATTTTTCATATGTTTCTAATTCTCTTGCTTCAGTTGCAGCCGAACCTGCCGATTGAGGAGTAAGTCGTTCATCTCTCTTACTACAATAATAAAAATTATCAAATGAAGAAGCATAATGTAAATTAAAAGTTCTTCTACATACGCATCCTGTATATACTATATATGAATCTTTTAGCACGCCAGATTCTCTATTCACAGGAGATGCCTGTAATAACGGATGAAATTTTTCTTCAGGTATTTCAACATTGCAATTAATATAATAATCACTTGTTATTGCAAAAGGACAACTATCAGCGTAACTAGAAGAAGAAAATCCATATAATATTATAAAATCAGAAATTACTACATTACCAGCCCAAGAAACCTTATCAAATAACGTATTTGAAGAGGCTATTAATCCCACACAAGCTTGTTCATAATCTCCAGGATTTCTTTCAAAATTTGAAAAATCATAATTCATATCATAAAATCTACAATCCTTTATTCGTGACCAACTATTATTTCCACCATCCAATTGATTTATAGACATAAATGAGAAATCCTTGAAAATACAATTAGAATTAACATTGCAATTATAGAATCTTAACCCAATTATTATAGCATTTTCTTTTAGTGTTCCAAATAATACACTATCTCTTTCTTGATTTATTGTATAAGTAATATTCGTTATTTTATGCTTATCTGGATTTATTAATATACCACCAAATTCATTTATTGTTATAAATTCTATACCAGTAAAATCTAAATCACTTGATATAATGAATTTTCCATTAGGATTTACTGATATTTTATCATAAAAATCAGCTGGTTTTTCAATCTTAGTGTAATCAGCATAATTTGTCTCGGCTACAGAAACAACATCAACTGATACTCTTCTTGTTTTATTTAAAAACTTAGTTTTTTCAAAATATATTTCACAAATACCAGGCTTATTTGCAATAAGCTTTCCATCTTTAATGATTATTGATTTATTTGAAGTTTTTAATTTATACTGGCTTAAATCAACTGTATATTCATCATAAATATTTGCTTGTTTTAAATATTCAGTAGTTGTTTTTTCACTAAGCTTCTTATAATCAATAACATATTCATCTCCAACACAAATAACATTTGTTGGAAGTGGTTCAATATATCCAATATTTACAGGTTTAAACGAAACGAAATAAACAATAATTATAGTTATAATTGGTATTATAATACATGATGAAATAATTAAAATCATTTTTTTCATAAAGTATACACCTCTATTTTATGCCTTCCTACATATATTATTTTACAATACTTTATTGATTTTTTTATGTATAAAGTGAGTACATGTATGTACAAATTTGGTACATTTTTGTCGTTTTTACGCACATAGATGTGTAAATTACGTACATTGAAAATTTCTGAGAAAAAAACTAAATTATTTTGCCTTTATAATCTAATATTCCACCAATGTTTATCGCATTAATATATCCAAGCTTATTTACGATGTCAGCTGCAATTTGACTTCTTCTTCCACTTCGACAATATAAATATATTTTCTTATTCTTATCAGAAATTATATCCACAATATCTTCAATTTTATCTAATTCAATTAATATAGCATTAGGAATATGTCCTTCTTCGTATTCTTTTTTTGTTCTAACATCTATTAATATGATATCTTTATCATTTTCAAATTCTTTTACTTTATCATTTATATTCATCTTATCACCATTATTATTTCTAATATTATTATTTGTATCTTTTTTTAAAAATATAGATATTATTGAAATGATTGAGATGATAAAAGTAATACCATTAAAAATTGTTATAGGATAAAGCTTAACAAAAATACCATAACTTCCCCAGCAAACTGCATTAACAATTAATGCTCCTTTTACCAAAATTGTTTGCGTCTGTATAGATAGCTTCGGAAGCATAAACACTATAAGAATACATGTAGATAATATACATGTAGATATTACTGGTAAGAAACCATACCAAATACTATTGCTTAATAAAATATTTAATGTGATTCCAACACATAATGCAAGAACTATGCATATTATATTAATAATAAGCCTAGTTTTTCTCATTTGTTCTTTTACAAATATTAAAACAACATTTTTAAACAAGCATACAACATCTTGAACCATTCCACTATAGGCACTTGTTAATAATTGTGCAACACTTGATAAAAAATGATTTGAAGTTTGCATTGTTATAATTGTTTTTTTATTTCTTGGAATTGCTGATAATGTAAATAAAGCATTTCCAATAACTGATAATATATTTGCGATTAAAATAACAGCATTTTCATTCATAATAAATCTTTCTTTTTACATTCTTTTTTATTTTTATAAGGACAAGAATCATTACTACAGCCACAACAGCCTTTTTTTCTATTTTTAATTAAATATACTAAAACCAATAAAACTACCAATACTAGTATTCCTAGTATTATCCAAGAAGCTAAATTCATTTTATCACCATTAAAATATCAGAAAAATAAGGCTAAAAATTCCTGTGACTAAATATGCAATTAAAAATTGGAATACAGCAACACCAAAAGCCCATTTATATCCTAATTCTCTTTTTATTGATGCAAGTGCTGCAATGCAAGGAGTATAAAGTAAACAAAATATTAATAGACAGAATCCCTGTGAAATCGTAAATGCATTAAATATTGCTTCTTGACTGCCAAAAAGCATAGATAATGATGCAACAACACCCTCTTTTGCCATTACTCCTGAAATTAATGCAGTAACTACTCTATAATCACCAAAGCCAAGAGGCTTAAATATAGGACTAATTAGACCTGCAATTACTGCAAGCATACTATCTTTTGATTCTAAAACCATATTGAATCTAAAATCAAATGTTTGTAAAAACCATATTACAATTGTTGCTAGTAAAATTAATGTAAATGCTCTTTTTAAAAAATCCTTTACCTTGTCCCATAAAAGATTTAAAACATTTTTCATTCCAGGCATTCTATAATTAGGAAGCTCCATTACAAATGGTACAGCCTCACCCTTAAAAGCAAATTTTTTTGAAACAACCGCAACCAATATTCCAACTAAAATACCAATTATGTATAATCCAATCATTACAAGCCAAGCATACTGTTTAAAAAATATTGCACATAAAAAGCTATATATTGGAAGTTTTGCCGAACAACTCATAAATGGAGTAAGCATAATCGTCATTTTTCTATCTCTATCAGATGATAATGTTCTAGTAGACATAACACCTGGAACTGTACAGCCAAAGCCAATTAGCATTGGAACAATTGATTTACCGGATAATCCTATTTTTCTTAATAATTTGTCCATAACAAACGCTACTCTTGCCATGTATCCACTATCCTCTAATAATGACAAAAAGAAAAATAAAACAACAATTATCGGTAAAAATGAAATAATACTTCCAACACCCTCAAAAATACCATCAATAACAAGTGAATGAATTTCAGGCTGAATATTTAAGCTTGTAAATAATCCATCTACTACACCTGTTAGCTTTTCAATACCAAATTCTAAAGCTAGCTGTAGCCCATAGCCAATAACATTAAAGGTCAAAAAGAAAACAAGACCTAAAATCAAAATAAACATAGGAATAGCTGTGTATTTACCTGTTAATATTTTATCTATTTTAACACTTCTTATATGTTCTTTAGATTCATGGGGCTTAATAACACATTCATCACAAACCTTTTTAATAAATGAATACCTCATATCCGCAATTGCAGCGCTCCTATCAAGCCCACATTCTTCTTCCATTTGACATACAATATGCTCTATCATTTCTTTTTCATTTGCAGAAAGATTAAGGCTATCAATAACAATAGAATCATTTTCTATTGTTTTTGTTGCTGCAAATCTAAGTGGTATATTTGATCGCTTAGCATGATCTTCTATCAAATACATTATTCCATGTATTGCTCTATGTACTGCACCACCGCGATCATCCTCACAGCAAAAATCAGATATTTCAGGCTTTTCTTGATAATATGCAACATGAATACTATGATTGATTAATTCATCTACTCCCTCATTTTTCTTTGCAGATATAGGAACAACCGGTATACCAAGCAAGCTTTCCATTTTATTTACATCAACATATCCACCATTTCCAGTAACCTCGTCCATCATATTTAATGCAAGTGTCATAGGTGTATCAAGTTCCATAAGCTGTAAGGTTAAATATAAATTTCTTTCTATATTTGTAGCATCAATAATATTAATTATTCCTTTAGGCTTATCATTTAAAATAAAGCTTCTTGACACTATTTCCTCATCACTATAAGGTGATAGTGAATATATACCAGGTAAATCTGTTACCATTGTATTCTCATTATTTTTAATTTTTCCACTTTTTCTATCAACTGTTACACCAGGAAAATTACCAACATGCTGATTAGAACCAGTCAATTGGTTAAACAAAGTTGTCTTACCACAATTTTGATTTCCCGCGAGAGCAAATGTAAGTAATTCCTCCTTAGGTAACGGATTTTCGTTATCATGATTGTGATATCTTCCACCTTCACCTAAGCCAGGATGATCCTGTTTTTTTATTGTTGTTTTTTTATATTCAGTTTCATTTTTTATAAATGGCTCATCTATTTCAATTTTCTTTGCATCATCAAGTCTTAATGTTAATTCATATCCTCTTACCCTTAACTCCATAGGGTCTCCCATAGGAGCAAGCTTGATAAGAGTTACTTCTGTCTTAGGAATAAGTCCCATATCCAAAAAATGCTGATGTAGGCTACCAGAAGAACCAACCTTTAAAATTACAGCTGACTGACCAATTTTAAGCTCACTTAAATTCAATTTAGTCACTCCCTACTAAAATAATTATCTATTTATATATTCTAAATATGCCAAAATAAATGGACCCACACCTTTTGCATCATTTGTACCAACAGGCTCTGCTAAATAATACTCATGTGTACCATCTCGATATCTCTTATTATCAGGTCCTAAGCCTGCAGTAATACAGATATTTCCTAATTCAATATTTCCATTATTATTCTTTAATGAGTTAGCATATGTGCCCTCAAACATTTTTTTGCCAATCTCATAATAGCTTTCATTAATATAACCCATTCTACTAGCTTTCATTATAGAATATGCAATTAAAGAGCTACTTGACGTTTCAACATAATTATCGATTTCTGTATCAATATATTTCACACCATCAAAGCCTCTTTTATTTGATAATGATTGCAAATAAGTTTTTGGAACCAAAACCTTATAATCTCGATCCATATTTGTTATTTGATATAGCATATTAGTTAATGGATCTTTGTATTTGATAATACCATCTATAGCCTCCTTCAATAAGCTAATCAGATAATCTTTATCATTACCATCAGGAAAATATTCTAATACATCAGCTAAAGAAGCTATATACCAGCCTTGGCTTCTAGACCAAAAAGATTTACTACAACCAGTATTATCATCAGACCAAAATATCTTTTTTGTAGAATCAAATCCATGATAGTATAATTTATATTCTTCATTAAACATATTTTGTCTAATATATTTATACGCACCAGTAATGTTTGAAAAAACACTACTATCCTCACTTAAAATACCATATCTAGCATAAAATGGAACATACATATACATTCCATCTAGCCAAATTTGATTTGGATAGCTTTTTTTATGCTCATAATTATACTCAGAACCAACAACCTTATTTTGACTGAGCAAGACATTATTTGTATATTCTATTGCTTCTAAATATCTTTTATCATTTGTAAATTCATATGCATCAAATAAAATCTTACTTTCACAAATACTGTCTAATTCTGTTGTAGTAAACAATTCTTCATTTGTTCTTGGATCAATAAATTTACCATCTTCATTTATATAATAATCTATATAATTCAAAAAGAATTCTTTATATTTATTATCATTAGTTTTTCTATATAGATTAACAATTGCATTTAAAAACACTCCATCGATATAATTCCATTTTCCTTTAAAGGATTCTTTATTCCAAGAAGGAATATATCCATCAGTTTTTTCTATTAATAAATCAATATAGCTTTTCATAGTATTATTAATACTTCCTTCATCTGAAAGCATCTTAGATTCAATTTCAATCTTTTCACCACATTGACATGTTCTAATTCCTTTTCCATTAGATTGATATGTTGCCTCTGTGTATTGCCAGTCAGAAAAAACATGAACATGAGGTTCTTTTTCGCTTTCACAGGATGCAAGTAATATTACAAAAGCTAAAGCCATTAAAATAGATAATATGCTTTTTTTCATAAATATATACCACCAAACTTTTAAAATTTACAATTAAATTATACCATATCATTTACTTTCTAACTCTTTTTATTTAATTAAGTGTATGAAAATATAAATATTTTTTCTCATAATAGATGAAAAATCCTGATTTCTCAGGATTAATCATCTATATCTCCAATTTTTTCTAAAAATTTTTTCTTTTCTTGCTTTCTTTTTATATCTCTTCTTTCCTTAGCAAAGAAAAATACAATTAATGCTATTAGCATCATAATTGCAGCATATACATATAAAAGCTTTAATCCATTTGTATTAAATGACATAATCAATCCAACTAATATTGGCGTTGATGTTTGCGCAACCATTGATGCAGTATAATAATAGCCAGTAAACTTTCCAACATTTTTTTTGTTTGCCATTTCAACAATCATAGGATATGAGTTAATATTAATAAGTGCCCAACCAACACCAATAATTACAGTACATATATATATTAAAATACTAACGATTTTTACATCTAATGTAAAACAGCCTACAGCTATAATTGTAAACCCTAATATCATTAATAATAATCCTATAAATATCGTCCATTTTCTACCAATTTTATTTGATATTGAAGAAAAAACAACAAATGACACTAATGAAGAAACAGTAAGTAAAATTGTAAATGTACCATGTATACCTGATGTTCCTAATATTTTTTCACAAAATAAGGAATTAAAGGTTTCAATCGCATTAAATGACATAAACCAAAAAAACACTGATAAAAGAATAATTATTAAATTAATAAAATCATTCTTATGAAGCTTTTTATCCTCTTTAATTTCTTCTAAGGATTGACATAGGCTTTCACCATATTCAACATCATCCTTAGATTCTACTAAAAGCTTAGGCTCATTTATTTTTATTCCTAAAATAATCATAGCTAAAAGCATAAAAGCAGAAGAAATCATAAAAGGCCATAAATAATTCATTGATAAGCTTTCACCAGGCGATTTCTTAAAAATCATTGCTAAAACTCCACCTAATATTGCACCTATATAGCCTACTAAATTAATAATACCATTTGCAGCACTTCTTAAAGGCTTTGGTGTAATATCTGGCATTAATGCTACAGCAGGCGAACGATAGCATTGCATTATTGTAAGTACTAGGCCCATAAATAAAATTACACCAATAAAGTTATTTATTAAATACATAACCGCAATAAAAGGAAATACTATCGCAGATGCAAGCATTCCTATTAATATATACGGCATTCTCTTACCATATTTTGTTTTAGTTTTATCAGATAGATTCCCAAATATAGGCATTAATATTAATGCAGCTAAATTATCCATCGCCATTATAATACCTATAATGTATGTTAATTTATCAGCGTTTTGAAACTTGCTTTCAAGAAGCTCATTTAAAATTAATGGACAATAGGTATTATAAATTTGCCACAGCATCAAAATTGAGAAAAAGGCTAGTCCTATAAAAAAAGTATTTTTGTAATTTAGTTTAAGTTTTTTTTCCATACAATTATCCTCACATATCTACTTTACATTTTACTTTAATAAACAATACTTGTCAAAAGTATTATTCATCCCAGCCTTTGCACATTTTTACGGCCTTATGCCATTTATTAATGTATTTAGCTTTTATTTCACTATCTAAAAGAGGCTTATAATTTTTACTAAATGACCAAAGGTCTCTTATCTCATCTAAAGAAGACCAAACACCAACCTTCAATCCTGCCAAATAACAAACACCTAAGGCAGTTGTTTCCATAACCTCTGCTCTTTCAACAATACAATCAGACACATCAGCTTGAAATTGCATCAAAAAATCGTTCTTTGAAGCTCCACCATCAACCTTTAATTTGTTTATTTTCAATCCAGTATCTTGCTCCATAGCCTTCAATACATCCATTGTTTGATAAGCAATTGATTCTAAAGCCGCTCTAATAATGTGATCTTTATTAGTACCACGTGTTATTCCAAAAATAGTACCTCTTGCATACGTATCCCAATGCGGTGCTCCTAAGCCTGTAAATGCTGGCACAATATATACACCATTGTTATCCTTAACCTTAGTCGCAAAATACTCAGAATCTCTAGCATCTATTATTAAATGCATTTCATCTCTTAGCCATTGTACTACTGCTCCACCAACAAATACAGAACCCTCAAGTGCATATTGTATTTTATTATCATAAGTAGCGGCAATTGTTGTTATTAAGCCATTTTGGGAATTAAACATATGTTCTCCTGTATTCATTAATAAAAAGCAGCCAGTTCCATATGTGTTTTTAGCATCACCTTTAGAAAAGCAAGCTTGTCCAAACAAAGCAGCCTGTTGATCACCTGCTACACCCGCAATCGGAACATCATAACCAAATAATGATATTACACCAAAATCATCAGAAGAATTCATTACCTCAGGCAAGCAAGAAATTGGGATATTAAAATATGAACATAGCTTTTCATCCCATTTTAATTTTTTTATATCAAATAGCATTGTACGTGATGCATTAGTATAATCGGTTTTAAAAACACGTCCATTAGTAAGCTTCCAAATTAACCAAGTATCAACAGTTCCAAATAATAGCTTTCCTTCTTCTGCAAGCTTTTTTGCACCATCAACATTATCTAATATCCATTTCATTTTTGATGCTGAAAAATATGCATCTAATACTAAGCCTGTTTTTTCTTTTATATAATCCTCTAAGCCATCCTTTTTTACCTTCTCAATAATTGGTGATGTTCTTCTACACTGCCATACAATCGCATTGTAGATAGGCTTACCAGTTTCTTTATTCCAGGCTATAGTTGTTTCTCTTTGATTAGTTATTCCTATAGCCTTAATATCCTTTGGATCAATACCACTTTTTGCAATTGCTTCAGTCATAACAGAATATTGAGATGCAAATATTTCCATAGGATCATGCTCAACCCATCCTGGTCTTGGATATATTTGAGTAAATTCCTTTTCAACATGCTCAAGTATTTTGGATGAATCATCAAAAACAATCGCTCTTGATGAAGTTGTACCTTGGTCTAAGGCAATAATAAACTTTTTATTCTCTTTCATACTACACTCCAGGTTTGACAATTATAACAATATTTTACCATAATATTTATAATTATTTTAGATATGAAGAAAAAATCATAAGTAATTTCTACCTATGATTTTTACAAACCAATTAATTTTCTAATATTTTTTTAACTTCATCAACTGATAGATTAACAGCTTTAGCTATTAATTCTATTTCCATACCCATTTGATACAGATTTAATGCTACTTCTTTTTCTTTTTCTAATTTCCCTTCTTCTTTAGCTTCATTTCTACTTGTATTATAATCTAGTCTTTGTCTAAGTTCTTCTAAGGCTAGGTCTATTGTTTTACTTAATTCTGTATAATTATTCATATTTACAGCAGCCTCCTTTATAAAGATATTATTAGAA
>JALEQD010000127.1 GCA_022768655.1 Anaeroplasma sp. | reverse complement strand
TTTCGCATGGTTTGCTTCAAATAGGGAATCATGGGTTGATCCATTTGCCTTAGAAATTGAAAATTCTGAAGGATTATATGTTTCTGTTGATGGAAAAACTTATGGAAATTCAGTTTCAAATTCTGATTTATCTAAAGCAATAGTAGCTAAAAAATTAAATAAAAATGTTTCAGATGTCACAACTGATGATATTGTAAATAATTTAACTAGTCTAAAGCCTATTACTACAAAGGACATGATTAATTTTACAACAGTAGATATTGATTCTGTTGTTGATAAGGATAATTTTTATGTTCCACATGCGGTAGATTCTAAAACATATGCAATGTTTGATTTGTATTTTAAGATTGAAGCATCAAAAAATAGTGATAAAAAATATGATTTATGCTTTGCACCTGATCCAGGTTTAAATGTTGAATCAAATGGCGTATCTAAAATAGAAGCACCTGTATCATTAGTTTCATTAACAAATAAATTAACTACTCAAGATACAACTTATTTTGCTAATGAAACTATAAAGGTTAATCCAGCAAACGCAATGAGAATTGGTGTATTTCATGGTAGTGAAACTACTGTATATGAAATTACAGATGAATATGATTTAGGAAGCTATGCAATATATGGAGAAGGTAATCCTATCTATAATCCTAATCAAAATGCAATGTTTACATATTTTAACAATTCGCATGTTAGTAAATTAAGAGCATTAGAAAAAGATGATTTCTATTATAATACTGTAAAAAGCTTTGATGATATGATAAGCCTAGGCTTATTTGAAATAGCTAATGAAAATCAAGGATATAATGAAGTTAAAATAACTATTTGTATCTGGCTTGAGGGCTATGATGCTGATTATATTTCTGGTATTTCTACAAATGAAATGAAGATATTTTTAAATTTCATTAAGCGTGATCATGAGGAGGTGGCCTCATGAGAAAATTAATTATGTCAATTATGACATCTATATTAATTATGATATCAATCGTTACATCTACATACGCATTTATTGTAGTAAATAAAAATGTTCAGGTTGAAGATATTAATTTCAACATAGCATCACAAGAAGGTATATTGATTTCTACTGATGGAATCAATTTCTCAACTGGTATTGGCTATGATGAAATAAAAAAAGCAATTTTTGATAAAACAGGTGTTGTTTATGATAATACATCATATGATGGTGTAACATTAAAACAACAAAATGGTAATATTGTATATGATGAGGCATCTGAGCCATTATTCGTTCATGATAAGCTTGAAGCAAGCTCAAATTCAAATGAATTCACTCACACATACGAGGATGCTGCAAAAAGTGAATATGTTGCGTTTGATTTATATTTTACCGCAACCTCAACATCAACATCATCTACAAGACCTTCTTACGATATTGTTTTAACAGATAATTGTTCAATCAAAGGAACAACTAAAACAATAACACTTGCAAATTCATTATCAACAATGGATGGTGATTATGCATCTGGAGATCAATTAGATGTAAATGTTGCTGATGCAATGCGTATTGGTGTGTTAACTGATTCTTACTTTGAAATATATGAACCAAATATTGGTTTGGGTTCATATGCTATTCAAAATGGTAAGGATGATATTATTAATCCTAATAAAAATGCTATGTATACTTATTATAATAATACAAATGGATTATCTAAGTTTACGTATGCGGCAGAAGATGGAGAAGCATTCTTTACAAATTATGAATTTGGAAATGAAAGCATCGGTCAATTAGTATTTGACAATCAAAATAATAAATATAATGTAATAAAAACTACTATTTATGTTTGGTTAGATGGTTGGGATGCAGATTATTTTATGGGTGTTCCAACTGATAATGTTAAAATTAATTTAGAATTTAGCCTAATAGAAGCTAAAGAATCATATACTGTTACTTATCATAAGATGGGATATGGTATAGATTTAGTTCAAAAGGAAAATAGATTTACACTTCCAAGTGTACTTCCTAGATTATATAAAAATGGATATAATTTTGAAGGCTGGTACTATGATAGAGAGTGTACAAAAGAGGCAAATCCAAATGATGAAATAAAATCTGATGTTGACCTATACGCAAAGTGGACTCCAGTGGATTTAACTATAATGCATAAGGTAACATTCTTAACAACTGAAGGACCATATTTCGAAAAACAATATGTATTACCAAATGAAGAAATATATACTCCTGAGGTTGATGAGTATGAGAAGCATTATTGGAATGGTTGGTTTATTGATTCAACTTACCAAACTAGATATGAGGGTGGACCATTAGATGGTGATGTCATTTTATATGGTCAATGGTTAGAAATTATTAACATTAATTGGTATTCTAATAATGAATTAGTTCAAACTGATAGAAAATTAGAATTTGAAACAATTGATTCATTATCTTTAGCATCTATTGAGGGCTATGCATTTGAGGGTTGGTATATTGATCCAGATTTCAAAACAAGATATGATTTTGAATCTGAGTTATTAGCTGATATAAATCTATATGCAAAATGGACAAAGATTCATACTATTACATTTGTTACAAATGGTGGTGTTGCATTACCAAGTCAAGAAGTATTAGATGGTGCAAAGCTTCAATCTAGTATTGCAACAACAAGAGATGGATATCAATTTGATGGCTGGTATACTGATTATGCATTTACAACAAAGTATAATTTTGATAGCGAAGTTCATTCAGATATGACATTATATGCTAAGTGGTTGAAGAAGATTTATGTTAATTACATGGAAAATTCTTCTGATTCAGTTCCAAATGAAAGTATATTAGAAGGAGATAAGGTTACAAAGCCTAATAATCCGACAAAGGATGGTTATACTTTCGGTGGATGGTATATTGATGTGGATTGTACAATTGAATTTGATTTTAATTCACCTGTAACAGTCGATATGATTGATGAAGAATCAAGATTTATATTATATGCAAAATGGATAGAAAATTAGTGCCCAAATGGCTTTATATAAAACTTTAGGAAAAGGGGGTTAGAATGAATATTTATAAGACAGTTGTTCGCAAGGTATTCTTAGGTGTAATTTCGATAATATTACTTATTGTTACATTCACTACTTCAACATATGCATGGTTTAAAATCAATTCTTCAGCATCAATTTATGGTTTTGATTTTTCAGTTCATGCAGGAGAAGGTTATCTAATTTCACTAGACGATGAGCATTATGGTAATTATATTGATAGCTATAAAATTAAAGCTGCAATATTAAATTCCTATAATAGTGATGCGTTTGTTATTGAGAATCAAGAATTATATCAGGTTTCATATGATCAAGATAACAATGCTACAAAAACAAAGCTTAGTGAAAATGAAGTAACTCAACAGCTAAAAAATAATATTTATCTTAAACCCTTGACCACAACAAATGGTGTAGTCTTAAAAGACTTATACGGCACCACTTCAAGGGTTACTCAAGGTACCTTTGTAGAATTTAAGCTTTATTTTAAAGCAGCATCATCAGAAGCTGAAGATAGGTTTAATTATGGTATCTATGTATTAGGTGAGGATATGGAACAAAGAGATGGTTCCGTAGTTAAAAAAACAACAATTACTACTAATAATACAGCAGATGGATTAGTAAACCTAAAAGCAAATCTTAATACATACGCAAAAATTGAAGGACAATTAGTACCAAAGGTATATAATGTTGGTGATTCAATTAGAGTTGATACTTCAAATGCTATACGTATGTCTATTACAGATGAAGCTTCTTCAAAAGCTACAATCTACGAATTAACAAATGAGTATGATTTAGGTAGCTATGCAACAGATTATGATAAGGAAAATGACATTAGAACAGAAGTTTCAGATGAAACTAAGGCCGAACTAGACAGGCTATATAACTCAAATTACAATGCCATGTATACTTATTATAATAACACTCAGCCTTATTCTCCATTAACAAGTAAGCTATTAGCTTTTGAGAATAAGCCTGAAACAATTAGAACCCTTACTAGTGATACCGTATTGACTAGAGTACAATCAGGTTCTAATTCAAAATTGTTAACATTTAGATTCTGGTTAGAAGGTTGGGATGCCGACTGTTTCGATGGAATAACTGAATCTATTAATGTTAATTTATCATTTGGTTCAAAAAAAATGGATTGGGAATCAAATGAAAATTAAAAAATAAAAAAAGGAGAAAAAACATGAAAAAATTCGGAAGAAAATTATTTTTATCATGCGCTGCCCTAGCTGCTTGTGCTACAACACTAGTATCTACAACATTCGCATGGTATACTTCAAACACAGAAGTTTCAGCTGGTAGCTTACAAGCTTTATCTTCTGCTACAGTAGATAGTTCATCATTCTATATTGCTTCAGCCGCTACATATGATGAAAATAAAGCAGTAGCAACAATGAATGCATATGGTCCTTCTGCTGTTCCTGTTACAGTTGCTGGTAAAACTGGTGATAAATTAAACACTACATTTGCGCCAGTATACTATAATACAAGTGATGGAACTTATAAGCAATTAACAGGCGCTACAGGTG
>JALEQD010000212.1 GCA_022768655.1 Anaeroplasma sp. | reverse complement strand
TTCTAATGGCCATATTGGATATTACGCATTACAAATAATAACAGATGAAAAAAAATCAAAATTGTATACTGAAAATGATTTTGTATTATATAAAGAATCGGAAGCTTCTACATTATTAATTAGTTATAATGGTAATGCTACAGATATAGTAGTACCATCAGAAGTTACTTCTATTAACAGATATGCATTCTATTATTGTACCAGTCTAACAAGTATAGAAATCCCAGCAAATGTAACAAGCATCGGTGATGAAGCCTTCTATAGTTGTAGAAACCTAACAAGTATAGAAATCCCGGCAAATGTAACTAGTATAGGAGAATCTGCCTTCTCTGGTTGTTATAGATTAGTAGAGGTAGTTAATAAATCATCATTACCAATTGAAAAAGGATCTGATTCTCATGGTTATATTGGATATTACGCATTACAAATAATAACAGATAAAAAAGATTCAAAATTGTATACTGAAAATGATTTTGTATTATATAAAGAATCAGAAGCTTCTACATTATTAATTAGTTATATTGGTAATGTTACAGATATAGTAGTACCATCAGGAGTTACTTCTATTAATAGTTATGCCTTCTTTAGATGTAGCAAGCTAACAAGTATTGAAATCCCGGCAAGTGTAGAAAGTATAGGAGAATCTGCCTTTGAAGATTGTAGCAACCTAACAAGTATAACATTTATAGAAGAAAGTCTATTAACAAGTATAGGAGAATCTGCCTTCTATGATTGTTACAACCTAACAAGTGTATATTATACTGGCACTGCTTCTGATTGGAGTAATATTGTTATAAGTGATAGTGGTAATACATATTTAACTTATGCAACAATATATTTTTATAGTGAAACTGAACCATTAGAAGAAGGAAACTATTGGCATTATGATTCTACTGGTTTAATTGTTATATGGTAATGATTAAGATTTGAATAAATAGTGTATTAGTTATGAATTCAAACATTAACTAGTGCACTATTTTTCTTTTTATAGTAATGCAGTACAACAAGAAAGGTTGGGGGTGTAGAATAATTTTTTCCTATTTTGGTATAGTTATATCTTTATCTTATTGAATTGAAACTTTACTTTCTTCTGGACAAATAAATATTTTCTCGTTATTATTGCATATTTTAATTTAGTCTATCATATGATTAATTGAATATGAGAGTGAGGATATTATATGAATGACACATTAATTAACATTTCAACAAGAATGAAAAATGATTTTTATATTGGTGTGGTTGGAAGCGTAAGAA
>JALEQD010000115.1 GCA_022768655.1 Anaeroplasma sp. | reverse complement strand
TGTTAGAGGTATTGATCCATTGTTTATAGGTTCTCATAATTCAGATAATGCATATCTTATTATTAGACATGATATAAAGAATAATAAAATTATATTAGATGCTGATGTAAACGGATTAACATTAAAAGCTAATGAGTCTATTGTATTAATGGATTTTGAATACAATGTAGGACCACTTGAGGTATCAATTCATAGCTTTGTTAGTCAATATAAGAATGAAGCACCTAAAATATTTGGATATACATCTTGGTATAATCATTATCAAAACATAAATGAAGAAATCATTTTAGATAATTTAAATTCATTAGATGAAAGATTTAATTTATTCCAAATAGATGATGGATATGAAACATATGTTGGTGATTGGCTATCAGTTGATAAAAATAAATTTCCAAACGGATTAGAGCCTATTGCTAAAAAAATTAAAGAGAGAAACTTAACTGCTGGTATTTGGCTTGCACCATTTGTCGCAGAAGAAAAATCTGATTTATTTATTAATCATAAGGACTTATTTTTCAAGGATTCTAAAAATAGACCAGTAAAAGCTGGAGGAAATTGGAGTGGCTTTTATGTACTAGATATTTATAATCCTCAAGCATTAGAATACATAAAGAAATCCTTAGAATATTATAAAAACATGGGCTTTACATTCTTTAAATTAGATTTCTTATATGCAGTAAATTTATGTAATTATCCTGGTAAAACAAGAGCAATGGTTACATCTTTTGCATACAAATTTTTAAGAACAGTATTAAAGGATGATAAGGTTTTAGGCTGTGGTGCAGTAATTTCTTGTTCTAATCAAACATTTGATTATTTAAGAATAGGACCAGATGTAACATTGAAATTTGATGATGTTTGGTATATGAAGCATTTCCACAGAGAAAGAATATCAACTAAGATATCAATTCAAAATACAATTTATAGAAGTATATTTAATAATTATTTCTTCGGAAATGATCCTGATGTATTTTTGTTAAGGGATACAAATATTTCTTTATCAAAGAAACAAAAGGAAGCTTTAGCAACAATTAATGCTTTATTTGGTTATGTACTTATGACATCTGATAATATTGCAGAATATGATGAGGATAATAAGAGATTCTTAGAATCAATTTTATATATCAATCAGCATGCTAAAAATCCTATGTATACTAAACGAGGAAAGATAATTTATATTTCTTATGATTTAGATGGTAAACTAGTTCATATGACATATAATACTAAAAAAGGTATATTTATTGATTAATTAACCGCTTTTAAGCGGTTTTTTATATTTTTTAAAAATTTTATTCATTTTCTTTCTATTATTTATATGGAGATGAAAAAAATGAAAAAATATGAAGTATTAAAAAAATATTATGGGTATGAATATTTAAAAAAGGAGCAAGAAGAAATAATAGATAATGTATTATCTAAAAAAAATACTATTGGATTATTGCCTACTGGCTTTGGAAAATCTTTGACATTTCAAATTCCAGCATTAATTTTTGAAGGATTAACAATAGTAATAACTCCTTTAATATCATTAATGTATGATCAGGTTGAATCATTAAAAAAGAAAAATATATGTGCTAGATATATAAATTCAACTCAAACGAAAGAAGAACAGGATAAAATATATTATGAGCTTATTTCGAATAAGGTAAAGCTTTTATATGTTTCTGCTGAAAGATTAGAATCAAATTATTTCCTATCCCAAATTAAAAAAATAAAGATAGATTTTTTGGTAATAGATGAAGCTCATACGCTTTTATGGAGTGAGGATTTTAGAATATCTTTAGGACATATTCCTAATTTTATAAAGTATTTAGGATATCATCCTACCATTTTGGCATTAACTGCTACAGCTACTAATAAGACATTAGAAAAAATAATTAATTTAGTGAAGCTAAATGATCCTAAAATAATAGAATGTAGCTGTGATAGAGAAAACATTTATTATAGGATAATAAGAACAAATCGAAAGGATGAGGAATTAATAAACATTTTAGTATCTTACAAAGGGCAAAGAGGTATAATTTATACATTAACTATTAAAACTGCCCAAAAATTATATATTAAGCTTAAGAACTTGGGATTTTCTGTTGGTATATATCATGGCAGCTTATCTAAAGAAGAAAAGAATAATATGCAGGCATTATATTCTAAAAGATTAATTGATTTTATAGTTTGTACATCAAGCTTTGGTATGGGAGTAGATTATCCTGATGTAAGATTTGTTGTTGAATATGATATTCCACAATCTGTTGAGGATTTTGTTCAGCAAACAGGAAGAGGCTCAAGGGATGGAAAATATGCAGAAGGAATAGTGTTATTTTCTTTAGATGATATTAAAACAGCTAATTATTTTATAGAAAATATTAGAAATAATGAAAAAACAAATAAAGAACTTGATTTGATAAAAAAAGATAGGTTTAAAAAGCTTGATTCGATGATTGAGCTTTGTTTAACTAGAAAATGTATACATCAATACATTTGTAATTATTTTAATCAAAGTCATAATGGAAGATGTAATATGTGCTACAATTGCAAAAAAAAATAACAATAGAATAGTCTATCGTTATTTTTGAAAGCACAAATATCAGTATGGCTTATTTTTGTTCGTCTTGAAATTGAAATTCTTTATTTTCAAATTGCTTTACTAGCCTTTTGTATTTATCTGTTGTGCTTTTAAGCTCCTTTAATCTTACACTTTTGTGCTCTAGTAGCTTGTTACCATTAAATTCATAAATGATGTAATTTTCATTTTCAGTTGGAATTTTCTTTGTAAAAATTGCAGCTAATGATTCTGATTCAATTAAACACATATAAATATGATATGGTACTTGATTTTTATCATCATCAATCAAATAAGCATCAACACCTTCATAATGAGGTGCATCAACAAGACTATTAAAAGTTTTTATATCTAGCTTCATTTCATACTCCTTTTTTAATTTGTCTTTATTATACAAAATATATTCTTTTTTTTAAATATTAAATGCTAATTTTATTGATAAAATAACCTAATAGGTTTATAATTACTATTGCTTATGGGACCATCATGGCCTAGAAAGAAAGGAAATAAAAAATGAATAAAAATGCTTTAAAAATCAAAAGACTTGTTGGTGTAGCAAGCCTAGCATCTCTAGTGGTAGTTTTACAACTACTATCAAATTATGTAACTATTGGTGCTTTAAATATTACACTTGCATTAATTCCAATTGTTGTGGGATCTATTGTATATGGACCTTTAGCTGGCTTTGGATTAGGTGCAATTATGGGAGTTATTGTTTTAACTGCTCCATCTACATTGGCATTCTTTATGCCAGTAAATCCTTTTGCAACTATAGTATTATGTATACTAAAAAGTGGACTAGCGGGATTAGTTGCAGGATATTTATATAGGTTAACATTATTTATTACAAATAAGCTAGCAAAGGATAACAGTAATATTAGAAATGCTTTATTTTATGTTGCGGTTGTTTTAGCAACATTGATTGTTCCAGTAATAAATACAGGATTATTTATTTTCGGTGCAGCATTATTCTTCCAAGGAGTATATGGTGCTGAAAATTTTGCTACTGCAGTTCCAATTATTATTGGTGCGGTATTTACAACAAATTTCTTAATTGAATTTATTGTTAGTGTTGTATTATCACCATCTGTTGTGTTTTTAGTTAAGGTTTTAGCAAATCGTTTTGATTTAGGTTTTACTTTAAATATTGATGATAATTCTAGTCAAAATATAGAAGCTATTGAGTAAGGAGAATTTATATGATTTTATTAGCTGATATAGGAAATTCAAATATAGTATTTGGTTTTTCTGATTTAAAGGAAATAAAGAAATCATTTAGATTTAAAACAATAACAAATAAAACCTCAGATGAGTACTATATTCTTTTAAAATCATTATTGGACCTTTTTTCATTTGATGATGTAATTATTTCATCTGTAGTACCAATTGTAACAAGTGCCTTAAAGAAAATGTTTAAGGATTATTATAATATTGAATCAAAAATATTAGGTCCAGGCCTAAAAACAGGTATTCAATTAAAGGTTGATGATCCTAAAACTGTTGGTGCTGATATGATATGTGATGTTGTTGGTGCAATGAAGTATTATTCTGAAGCTATAATTATAGACCTAGGTACAGCTACAAAATACATTCATGCTAAAAATAATGTATTTTTGGGCTGTAGTATTTCACCAGGTGTAGCCATAAGCATGAAGGCTTTAGTATCAAATGCTGCATTATTACCAAATATTGAATTAATATGTCCTAAAAAGGTTATAGGAACAAATACAATTTCTTGCATGCAATCAGGTGTTATATTTGGTGCTGCATCTCAGGTTGACGGCATGATTGAAAGAATTATAGATGAAATTGGAATTCCAAACATTCCTGTTATAGCTACAGGTGGTTTATCTACATTAATAGTTCCTTTATGTAAAAATAAAATTGAGCATAGAGAGAATTTGACATTACTAGGATTGTTGGAAATATACAAAAAAAATGTGGAAGCATAGTAATGCTTCCATAAATTTTTAAGGAGGAAAAAATGATTGCATTATATATTTTAATTACAATTGCTTCAATATTATTGTTAATATGCTTAATTATATTATTATTTACCTTATATGTTCATAATAGCTATTTTGGAAAAAGATTTACTCCTAATCCTAATGTGGTTTATTATACAAAGGAAGAATTTGAACTTTCATTTTTTCCATGTGAAATCAAAGATGGTAAGGATAAGCTTTGTGGTGGATTATATACATATGATGGGGCAGTAGAAGATAAAATTATTATATTTGGCCATGGAATGGACTCATCAGTAAAGGCATATATTCAGGATATAGAATATTTATGTAGAAAAGGATTTCAGGTTTTTGCTGTAGATTATCATGGTACTGATACATCAACAGGTAAAAGCCTAAAGGGTTTATCTTATGGAATTCATTCTATTGATAAAGCAATAAAGTATGTTAAGGACACATTTGGCGATAGAGAAATAATTCTAATGGGTCATTCTTGGGGTGCGTATTCTGTTTTATCAGCGCTAAAATATAATAATGATATTTCTAAGGTTATTGCTATATCACCATTTATGAGTCTAAAAAGCTTACTTATTGGTGGTTTTCCTAAAAAAATATGGCCTTGTATTCCTTTTTTCTATTTTGTTGAATGGATTAAATGTGGTAAGTATGTATTTAGCAATACAGTGAAGGGCTTAAAGAAATTTAATGGACAAGCATTGATTTTACATTCAAAGGATGATTCTGTTGTTAAATATGATGTTAATACATTAAAGCTTATGGATAAAATAAAAAATGCTAAATATATGATATCTTTAAATAAAGGACATAATCCTGAATATTCTTTTGATGCTATAAAAGAATTAAATAATTATATTAAGGAAATAAATTGCTTAAAAACTGATGATGAAAAAATTGCATATATGAAAAAAACAAATTTCCATAAGCTAGGTGAGCTAGATAATAATGTTATGGATAAAATTGTTGAGTTTATTAATTCGTAGTTTATTTATTTTTAATCGAAATAATGATATAATATTTCCAGGATATGTGATAGGATGATACTATGATTTTACAAAAAACAAAAAATTATTCACCTGATAAATTAAATTCAATAAAGCAATTATCAGACTATAAGGATTTAGTGCTTCAATACGCACCAATTGAAAATGAATATAGATATGCATTAAGAGAAATGTCAGCTAAGCTTGAAAATCTTGATGATTATTGCCAGATGCGTTTTGCTCATAATCCAATACATCATATAGAATCTAGAATTAAAACTCTTGATTCTATTATTGAAAAAATTGAAAGAAGAGGCTATGAGCCAACGCTTGATAATTTAAGAACATATATTTATGATATTGCAGGAATTAGAGTAGTATGTAAATATATTAATGATATTTATCAGATTGTCGATTTGCTATCAAAGCAAAAGGATTTGGAAATAATGATAAAAAAGGATTATATAGTACATCCAAAGGATACTGGCTATAGAAGCCTTCATATTGTATTTATTATTGAGATTTATGTTGATGATGAAATAAAAAAGGTTCCTGTTGAAATTCAATTTAGAACATTAGCAATGGATATGTGGGCATGCCTTGAGCATGAGCTTAGATATAAAAGCCACAATCAGCTTTCTATTACGCAGCAAAATGAATTAAAGGAATATTCTAGTACTTTATATAATGTCGATTTAAATATGCAAAAGATATATATTTCTACAATAGTAGGAGATGATGATAATGATTAATTATGATGAACTAAGGGCTAAATATCAAAGACTAGGTATTGAAACTCCCACTTTTGATATGATTAAATCAGAAAAGGATATTGAGGGAATAAGAAAAGCAGGAATTGTTAATAACATGGTATTAGATGAGGTAGAAAAGCATATTAAGGCAGGCATGTCTACTGAAGAAATTAATACTATTGTGCATAATAAAACAATAGAGCTTGGTGGTATACCAGCTCCACTTAATTTTGAGGGTTATCCTAAAAGCGTATGTACATCAATAAATGATGCAGTATGCCATGGTATTCCTTCAAAAAAAGATATCTTGAAAAATGGCGATATAGTTAATGTCGATTGCACAACAATTGTTGATGGATATTATGCTGATGCATCAAGAATGTTTTTAATTGGTGAATGTAGCGAAGAGGCTAAAAGATTAGTAAAAACTACGAAAGAAGCATTAGATCTAGCAGTTTCAAATTTAAAGCCATATTCAAGATTAAGAGATATTGGCTATTGGATAGAAAAATATGTTAAAAGTAAAGGCTATAGTGTTGTACATGAAATTGGAGGTCATGGTGTAGGTAATGATTTTCATGAGGATCCTTTTATTTATCATTATGGTAAAAAGGGAACAGGCATGGTATTATTTCCTGGAATGGTTTTTACTATTGAGCCAATGGTCAATCAATATGGTAGAGGTGTATTTTTAGATGCTTCAAATGAATGGACAGTATATACTGATGATGGTGGATTGTCTGCACAATATGAATATACTGTTTTAATAACAGAGGATGGAGTAGAAATTTTAGCAAGCTAGGTGAGAAAATGGATTTCATGATGTCAAAATCTTGTGAAAAAGCATTTAATATTATAAATAGTAGCTATGAGGTTTATGTTGTTGGTGGTGCGATAAGAGATTATTTTCTTAATAAGACACCGAGTGATTATGATTTAGTAACCTCTGCAGGTTTTGACGAATTGATTTTACTTTTTAAAGATTATAAATGTGTAAAATATAAAAAAAATAATACTTTTGGTGTAATTATTGATCATGAAATGATAGAAATATCTTCCTTTAAGGGTAATTCTATTTATGATGATTTAGAATTAAGAGATTTTTCTATTAATTCAATCGCATATCATCCGGATAGGGGCTTTATTGATCCATTTGGTGGAATAGAAGATATAAAAAATAAAATCATAAAATGTAATATAAATCCTTTTGAAATTATCTCAAATGATCCATTAAGAATGCTAAGAGCGATTAGATTTGCATCAATATTAAGCTTTAATATTGATGATAATTTATCAAAGGAAATAAAAAATAATTATGAATTACTTTCAAATGTTTCATTTGAAAGAATAGGTCATGAGCTTTCATTATTTATTGTTTCAAATAAACCATCAAAATATATAAGAGAATATGTTGATTTATTTTCTGTTTTCATCCCTGAGTTAAAGAATTGCTTATTTTTTAATCAGCATAATAAAAAATGGCATCATTTAGATGTTTTTGAGCATATTATGGTTGTTTTGGATTCTACAAAGCCCGATTTAACAGTAAGGCTTGCAGCATTGTTCCATGATATTGAAAAACCGAATTGCTTTACCCTTGATGAGGATAATGTTGGTCATTTTTATGAGCATTATATAAAATCAGCATATACTGCTCAGCGTATATTAAGTAAATTGAAATTCAATAAAGGCTTGATTAAGGACGTATTTAGGTTAATATATTTTCATGATCGTCCGATAAAACTATCAAAAAGGATTATTTTAAATTTTTTGCATGATTATAACAATGATAATATTGAGGATTTGTTTGATTTGAAAGAAGCAGATATAAAAGGACAAAATCCTGATTTGATATATAGATTACATGAACTAGATGAAATCAAGGAATATGCATATAAGCTTAAAATGCTTTATCCTTTAAAGCTTGAAGATTTAGCAATAAATGGAGAGGATTTAAAAAAATTAGGTTATGCTAATAAAATGATCAAGCTAGAATTAGAACATGTTTTAGAGCTTATCTTTGATGATAAAATTAATAATGATAAAGAAGATATTATCTCTTATCTAAAGAAGCATATTAATAAATATTCAATTTAAGCGAGCTTTTTGTTCGCTTATTTTAGTAATTAAATATATTAAAATTTTATAATTTTGAGGATATTTATAATGAAAAACAGAGATTATAGTAAAATTAAGACTTATTTTATTGAAAATCTTCATATAGTAGTCCCAATGTGTATTACTGCATTATTATTTGATGGATTAATGTGCTTTATTCCGATATTAGAGGGTAAAGCAATTGATTCTTTGTATACTTTAGATTTTTCTATAGTATTGAAATATTGTGTAATATTTTTTTCACTTGTTTTATTTGTTCAGATTAATAGATTTTTTAAGCGTTATTTAGTAAGAGTATTTGGAAATAAAATGACATTAAAAATGCGTCAAATAAGCTTGCAAAATCTTTTTAAAAAGGATTTGAATTATTTTATTGTAAATAATACAGGAGATATTTTAAATAGAAATTTATCAGATATATATGATACAGCTGAAGGTATCAGAAAAATGACTACTGAATGCTTTGACACATTTGTATTGTTATTAGGTTATTTAACAATGATGCTGATAAGTGATTGGAAATTATCATTATTTTCTTTACCATTTATTATTTTATCAATATTAATATCTCATTATATGAAAAAAATAGTATATAAAAACAACAAAGAATATAAAGAATATTTTTCTAAAAATAAAGAATTAACATTAAATAGATTAAATAATGAATTATATTATCGTGGCTTTGGAAGTAGCAAATTTTATTATGATGATTATGAACAATCAGTTAATATATTAAAAAAGAAAAATTTTATTGCATTATTATTTCAAAGTAGCTTAGAGCCTATATATTTATGTGTTGGACTATGCGGTTTAGGTGTTATTGCATATTTTGGTGGAATTCAAATAATAAATGATACAAGAGGTATATATACAATTGGTAGCCTCTCAGCATTTATTACAACATATTCTTTAGTAGCAAGAAAAGCAGGAAAGCTTGGAAAGCTATTTAATGCTTATCAAGCATTTAAGGTTTCATGGTCTCGTTGTAGGGAGTTTTTAATATCTAAAAATGAAACAGTAAATAATTTCAAACTAGAAAATGATTCTTTATTTGTGTCTAATTTATCGTATCAATATGGTAGTGGCTTTAAATTAAGTAATATTTCATTTGATGCACATACTGGTGATATTATAGGTGTATGTGGCAAGGTAAGATGTGGAAAAACTACATTGCTAAGAGCTTTATCTGGATTATATGATTATAGTGGAAGTGCATTATTAGGCAATCATGAAATTAAAGAATTTTCAAATAATCCAAAGCAATATATTTCCTATTGTAATCAGGATGTAGCATTGTTTTCAGATACAATAAAAAACAATATTGTTCTTGATAGAATAGGAGATATAAATAAAGCATTAGAAACTTCTACATTAAATAATGATTTAGATGACATTGGTGGATTGGATTATATGCTTTCACATACAAACGCAAATATAAGTGGCGGACAGCAAAAAAGACTACAAATGGCAAGAGCACTTTATTCAAATTGTAGCTTGATATTATTAGATGATCCATTTCAAAGTGTAAATCAGGCGTTAGCCATAAAAATGATTGATGAATTAAAAAATTATAATGAAAGTATAATAATTTTAGCTTGTAATAATAACTCGGTTTTAAGTAAGGTAGATAAAATTATATATCTTAATGATAATGAAATGTTATTTGATACATATGATAATTTGTTGAATAATAAATCCTTCAAGGAATTAATGGAGGCTTAATATGAGTGTTGAAAAAGAAGTATTATTATATTTTAAAAAGCATATATTTAAAGCCATATTCATTATATTGATGATTATTTTAGTTACATTTGTATCGTTAATTCCTGCACAATTATTAAGAATTATTGTAGATGATGCAATTATAAATTCTAAAATAAAGACATTAATTGTTTTTTCAATAGTGTATTCAATTATATATATTATTATAGGAGTAATTACATTTATAAAGGATGTTATAATGCTTTCAACAAGTCAAGATATTACAAAAGAATTAAGATGTGACATGATGAAGCATGTTCATAAAATCAATTATAGTTCAATTGTTAACACTGATTCTGGTACACTTGAAGCATATTTCAATAATGATGTTAATTCGATAAATGAATTATTTACCTCTGGAATAGTTAATATTTGTACGGATTTATTTAAAATGCTTGGAATAATTGTAACATTATTTATATATAGTTATCTATTTGGCTTAATAATTCTTTGTATTATGCCATTATTAATCTTATTTACATCATTTGTAAGAAAAAAGATGATGAAGGCACAATTAAAGACTAAGTCATTAGAAGGAAATGTAAATAAGAATTTATTAGAAAATGTTGAAAATATTGAACAAATAAAAGTTAATAAGGCAGAGGATTATGTAAATGTTAAATATTCAAATGTTTTAAATAATCATTTTAAAACTGCGCAAAGAAGTAATTTCTATGATGCTATATTTTCACCAGTTATGCAAATTGTTAGAAATATTGTTGTAGTAGCTATATTACTTATTAGTGGATTTAATCATAATATTTTTGGAATGAGTGTAGGTATGATTATTTCTGCAATTTCATTAATTACAGATTTATTTACACCTATTGAAGCATTAGGTATGGAAATACAAACAATTCAAAAGAGCTTAGCTTCAGTTAAAAGAATCAATCAATTCTTTAAGATACCAACAGATGATAGAAAAAATGTTAATAATGTTGATGATTATGCTATTTCATTTAATAATGTGTCATTTGGTTATTCAGAAAAATTAATTATCAAAAATTTTAATTTAAGAATAAATAATGGTGAAAAAATAGTATTTAAAGGTCCATCTGGTGTAGGAAAATCAACTCTTATGAAGCTAGCTATGGGAATGATAAAGCCTACAGATGGTGAAGTATTGATAGGTGATGTTAAAACATATGATTTAAATGATGATGCAAGAAGAAAATTATTTTCTATTGTATATCAGGATCCATTCTTTAGTGAGGATAGTATTTTAGAAGAAATTAGATTGAAGGATAAAAGTATTAGTAAAGAAAAAGTAAGAGAAGCACTTGATAAGGTAGGGCTTGATTATATAACTAATTTAGATGAAAAGCTTATTAGTAATAATTATTCATCCGGAGAACTAGCATTATTTAATATAGCTAGAGTAATTGTAAGGAATACTAAAATAGTATTTTTAGACGAAATGAATTCTAAAATTGATCCTATAACTGCTAAAAAAATTATCAATTTAATAAATGATAATACAAAGGATAAAATAGTTATTTCAATTAGTCATTATGGTGATAATTTAGAAAATGCTAAAGTTATAAATATTGATAGAAATAATTAAATTTTGTAAAATAAGATAAATAAGTGATGAGGTATGAATATGCGTTTTGTTAGTTTTAATGTTAATGGATTAAGAGCGATTAAGCAAAAAAATTTTGATGAATTTTTTAAAATGATTGATGCAGATTTTTTTTGTATCCAGGAAACAAAAATGCAAGAAGGTCAATTAGATATTAATATAGATGGGTATTATGCTTATATGAATAGTGCGATAAAAAAAGGATATAGTGGTACATTAATATATACAAAGCATAAACCAATAAATGTATATTATGGTATGAATGGTAATTATAATGATGAAGGAAGAATAATTACATTAGAATATGATAATTTTTATTTAGTTAATTGTTATGTTCCAAACAGCCAGGATGAGCTTAAAAGATTAAGCTATAGAATGCAATTTGAGGATGATATGAGAGATTATTTAGTATCGTTAAATTTAAAGAAGCCTGTTATATATTGTGGTGATTTAAATGTTGCTCATAAAGAAATTGACATTAAAAATCCAACTCAAAATGAAAGAAATGCTGGTTTTACAATAGAAGAAAGAACAAAGCTTTCTTTATTATTAGATAGTGGATTTACTGATTCATTTAGATTTTTAAATCCTGATGTAATTAAATATTCGTGGTGGAGCTATCGTTTTTTTGCAAGACAAAAAAATATTGGTTGGAGAATAGATTATTTTATTGTATCAAAAGTATTAGAACATAATATTTGTAAAGCAGATATTCTTACAGATATAATGGGCTCTGATCATTGTCCGATTTTGTTAGAATTAGATATATAGTAAATATGCAACCTAATGTTTACATTTAGAAACTTAAAATTTATTGTTAATAGAATATAATAAATATATCATTTTATTGAACTATAAACCTAGGAGGAAGATAAAATGAGTTTAGGAGAAAAAATTGTAAAATTAAGACGTGAAAACAATTATACCCAAGAACAGCTTGCTGAAATATTAAATGTTTCAAGACAATCTGTAAGTAAATGGGAAAGTGATTTAGCTTATCCTGAAACAGATAAGCTTATTAAAATTAGTGAGCTATTTAATTGCTCACTAGATTATTTATTAAAGGATGTAGATTGTAACGATAAAAAGAATAATGATTCTATTTTTAATTTTATGAATCTAAAATTTCAAGAAAGAAAAAGTAAAAAAACCTTTAAGGGCTTACCAATTTATCATATTGGTAAAAACGCAAAAGGTGTGATTGCGATAGGACTTAATGCAAAAGGTGTGATTGCTTTAGGTTTTAAAGCAACAGGTTTAATTTCCTTTGGTATGCTGTCAGTAGGAATCTTTTCCTTTGGCTTTTTATCTATAGGCATTCTTGCAATAGGATTATTAGCACTTGCCTTAATATCTGCTGGTTGTTTTTCCTTTGGATTACTAGCATTAGGTTCAATAAGTTTTGGTATTGTGTCATTAGGTGCTATTGCTATAGGTGATTTTTCAATTGGTGCTTTAGCAGTAGGAAAATATTTTGCATATGGAGATAATGCAAGGGCAATGATTGCAATTGGTTTTACAAAAACAAGTGGTACTTTTTATGAAAGTCTTGGGAATTTATCTAGCCATGATATAATAGAAGTAAAAGATTGCTTGGATTTAGTTGTACCCAATTATTTTAATTTCATTAAAGAAATTATTAAGTTTTTCCTAAGATAAAGTGTTATTATTATTGTTATATTTTTATATAAATATAATTTATGATGGGATTGATGCTAGTGGGACAATTCAAATTAATGGTGGAACGATTAATATTTTAGCTGGTGGTATGGGTGGTATTGGTGGAATGCCTTGTAGACCGTAATATTAATCAATTAGAATGGATATTTTAATCTCTAATATTTTTTAAAAAAAGAAATATGATAAAATTTATATAGGTGGTGATAATTTGGATAAAATATATATATCTTCGATAAAAGAAATTGAAAATCAATTTGAATATTTTATTTCTTTTTTAGATGAAGCTAGTAAAGAATATATTTTAAATCATAAAAGTCATCAAACTCGTTTACAAATATTATTAGATAGATTGTTAGCATTAAAATATCTTAACACAACCATTTTTAAATATAATGAATATAATAAACCATACATAGATAATTTGTATTTTAATATTTCACATTCTAATGATTATGTTGTACTTATTGTATCAGATGATGAGGTTGGTATTGATATTGAAACAAATAGAAATATAAATGAAAAGCTTATTGATTATGTTTTAAATGAAGAAGAAAAGAAAACTTTAAAGGATAATAATGATTTTATTAAAATTTGGACAAAAAAAGAAAGTATTGTTAAATGCTTAGGTACTGGAATAAATACTAAATTGAAATATATCAATACTATAGATAATGATAAATTAATAAAAACAAATGATACTAATCTATTTTTAAAAACAATTAATTATGACAATTATTATATTTCTTTTTGTAAAAAAGGTATAATTGATGATTATAATTTAGAATATATTAGTGCTGATGATTTAATATTTAGTAGAGATTTATGATTTGTAGTTTTAAAACATTTTTATATAAAATAAAGAAGCTAGTGTTTTCAAATGCTTGAAAGTGCTAGCTTCTATAATTTTATATATTTTTTGTTATTCGATTTTTTGCATTTTTTGAATAAACATATAGCCAACCTGCTGTAAGTAGGAATATACAAGCAAACAACCAGGCAGCTGGATCAGCAAAGCAAAGACCGTATATTGATAATGTATTTGCTGAATTATTTATTGGACCGTTGTTAAGTAGCGGTGGAATTAGGATTGCAACAGCAACTCTAGCAATAAGCTCACCTATTCCAGCAAGGAATGGAAATAGTGGTTTTCCAAGTCCCTGAATAGAATTTCTAAAAACATAAAGAAATCCTAAAATAAAATATAGTAGCATATCACACAGCATATAAGCATTTCCATATTTTATAGAAAGAGGAGTGATTTTATCTGTTGAATAGAAAATGTATAAATATGCCCCATTTATTGAAAGTAATAATCCTATACCTCCAAATATTATATATTCAAATAGCATGATAATAATTGCGCTATTAACACCTTTTTTTATTCTTGTGAAATTGTTTGCACCAAGGTTTTGGCTACAATATGTAATCATTGCAGTGCCTAATGCGCTAAAAGGACACATTAAAAGATTATTAAGCTTTACTGCAGCTCCAATTCCATTTTGTGCATCACTTGCTACTACCTGATTTAATGAATTGGAATCAAATTTTATAATTACTGATTGTACAACAATTAAGCCTATTGCTAAAATGGAAAATTGAAGTGCTAATGGCAATCCCATTTTAAGATGCTTAATTGAAAATTTTAGATTTATATTGAAATCATTTATATTTAATCTATAATCTTTATATTTAATAAATGTGAATGTAAAGCATCCTATTGCTGATATACCTTGTGCTATTACTGTTGCAAGTGCTGCACCAAAAACACCAAATTTAAATACAGTTATAAAAAATAAATCTAAAATTATATTTAGGATAGATGAAATAAATAAGAATATAAGAGGAGTAGTAGAATCACCAACACTTCTTAAAAATGAACAAATTAAATTATAAAAAACCTGCGTAATAATTCCTAAATAGATTACTAATATATATGTATAGCTCGCACTATATATTTCATGCTGAACTATATTATCTGAATCAGATAGTCCAATTAATGATAATAATGGATTTATCATTATTACAGATAATATTGTTAGAAAAATAGATAGATATAATGAAAGCTTAATTTGAACAGCAAAGCTTTTTTTAATACCGGTTTCATCATTATTACCATAATATGTTGACGTTATTACTGAAAAGCCTGCAGTTACTCCAATTGCAAATTGTAAAACCATAAATACTAAATTACTTGTATTATTAATACCTGCAACCTCATTTGCGTTTAGAAATTGTCCACATATTGCAGCATCTGATATTGTATATATTTGTTGTAATAAATAGCTTAATAATATTGGGATTGAAAATAATAATATGTTTTTTGTTATATTTCCTTTAGTTAAATCCATTTGTTTAAAAAGATTTTTCATAAGAACCTCCATAAAACCAAAGAATATTATATATCGCTATTTTTAAATGTAAATAATAAAATGCTTTCATGTTTATCATTTTCTATAAACATAAAATTAATTATAAAAAATACAAAAATTTTATAATATTAAATTTAAATTAGAAATAATTGTGCTATAATTGAAAACGTAAATATTATTTATAGGAGTTTTGATAAAATGATTGAATATATAGGAGTAAATGATCATAAGATAGATTTATTTGAAGGTCAATATAAAGTTAAAAATGGAATGTCATATAATTCATACGTAATTATTGATGAAAAAATAGCAGTATTAGATACAGTTGATAGAAATTTTAGTAATGAGTGGCTTGTTAATCTAGAGAGCAAATTAGATGGTAGAATTCCAGATTATTTAGTTATTCATCATATGGAACCAGATCATTCTGCAAATATTAAAATTTTTATGGATAAATATCCAAATGCTTGTATAGTTTCATCAGTAGGCGCATTTAATATGATGAAAAATTTATTTAAAACTGATTTTTCTCCTAATAAGCTTGTTGTTAAGGAAAATGATGTTTTAGATTTAGGTAATCATAAATTAATATTTATTTCAGCACCACTTGTTCATTGGCCTGAGGTAATGTTTTCATATGATTCATATGAAAAGGTATTATTCAGTGCTGATGGATTTGGAAAGTTTGGCGCATTAGATGTAGAAGAAGAATGGGATAATGAGGCTAGACGCTATTATTCTGGTATTGTTGGAAAGTTTGGAAAAAATGTTTTAAATGTTTTAAAAAAAGCAAGTTCTTTAGAAATAAAAAAGATTTATCCTCTTCATGGGCCATTGCTAGAAGATAATTTATCTCATTATATTTCATTATATGAAAAATGGGCATCATATCAGCCTGAAGAAGAAGGTGTAGTTATTTGTTATACTTCAGTATACGGTAATACAAAAAATGCTGTAGAATTATTGAAAGATAAATTGAATGAATTAAATAAAAAGTATGAATTATTTGATTTATCTAGGGATGATTCATCAGAAGCCTTGTCAACCGTATTTAAGTATGATAAAGTAGTTTTAGCAACTACAACATATAATGGTACAATTTTCCCAGCTATGAAAGAATTTATTGATCTTTTAGTTGAACATAATTTCCAAAATAGAAAAGTTGCATTAATTGAAAATGGTATGTGGGCTCCTACAGCTAATAAGGTAATGACTAGCTTATTAGAGGGATGCGCAAATTTAGATATTATTAGTAATATAACAATTAA
The DNA here is from genome assembly GCA_022768655.1 of Anaeroplasma sp. Taxonomy (GTDB): domain Bacteria; phylum Bacillota_I; class Bacilli_A; order Acholeplasmatales; family Anaeroplasmataceae; genus Anaeroplasma. Next base: position 7,342 of record JALEQD010000115.1, on the reverse strand, counting down.
AGGTTCTTTAGATGAAGCTAATGAAAAGGATATTATCGATTTAGCAAATAATTTATAAAATTAAATATATATTTTAAGGGAGTAGATGGCTATTTTAGCTTGTATGTTCGTCATCACGATTTATGTTTAATCCGGACTACATTTACATCGAGACTTATTCAATTTTAGTCATTCTCTTAAATTAACTGATTTTTTAGAGATAGGCGTCATTTGTCTATCTTTTTTTTGGATTTAGTTTGTTAAAAATATAGTTAATTTGAGGTTAGAAAGGTAGGGAGTGAGTTTTATGTAAATGTAGTTTTTTATTTTAAAAAAATATGAGGAGGAAAATAAAAATGGATGATAAAATAGAAAGCTTAGAAATTGATGAAGTAGTTGAAAAATTAAAAACAAATATTAATAGTGGTTTATCTACTAATGAAGCAAATGAACGTATTTTAAAATATGGTAAAAATGAATTAAAGGAAAAAAAGAAAAAAAGCGTATTTAAAATATTTATTGATGAATTAAAAAATCCAATGATTTATATTCTTTTTGTTGCGATTGGATTTACAATTATTGTTTCAATTTATGAAACAGTAAAATGCATTAAAAACAATGAAGTATTTAGTTTTACTAAAACGGGAGATTGGCCAGATGTAATAATAATATTGATAGTCATCTTACTTAATGCATTAATTGGTACAGTTGAAGAGGTTAAGGCAATAACCTCACTTGAAAATCTAAAGAAACTTTCTTCTCCTAAAGCAACAGTTGTACGTGATGGAAAAACTACAAAAACTAATTCAGAAGATTTAACTATTGGTGATATCGTAATTTTAGAAGATGGTGATACTATTTGTGCCGATCTTAGACTAGTTAAAGATTATAATTTAAAAGTTAATGAATCATCATTAACTGGAGAGTCATTACCAGTTCTAAAAAAGAGTGATGTAGTATTAGAAAATAATCTATCTATTGCTGATAGAGTGAATTGTTGTTATGCATCAACAAATGTGGCATATGGTAGAGGAGTTGGGGTTGTATATAGCGTAGGAATGAATACAGAAATAGGAAAAATAGCTGGTCTTATCTCTGATGATGAGAATGAAAAATCTCCACTTCAAATAACTCTTGCTAAATTATCAAAGCTATTAGGGATAATAACTTTAGCAATTGTTGGATTAGTTTTTATAATTGAAATATTATGGATGATATTAGATGGTCAAATTGGCGATTTAAGTAAATACATAGAGATTATTCTTTCAGCTATTTCTTTAGCTGTTGCGGCAGTACCTGAAGGTTTACAGGCAGTTGTAACTATTGTTTTAGCATTAGGGGTTCAAAAAATGGTAAAAGCTAATACAATCGTTAGAAAACTAAATAAAATAGAAGCATTAGGTGCTGTTAATGTCATTTGTTCAGATAAAACTGGGACATTAACTCAAAATATTATGACTGTTGTTGAAGCATATACATTTGATAGCTTTTATTCTTCTGATACATTAGATTATTCTAATTTAGATATTATCTTTTTAGCAAAAGGGTTATGCTTAGCATCTAATGCCAAAATTAATGATGAAAGAATTGGAGATCCAACAGAATTAGCATTAGTTGATTTTGCTAAAAAATTAAATATGGATAAGGATGAATTAGAAAATATAAGTCCAAGAGTAGATGAATTACCATTTGATAGTATTAGAAAAATGATGTCTACAAGACATAGCTTTGATAATAAATCGATTGTTTATACTAAAGGAGCTTTAGATAGTGTTTTAGCCGTATGTAATAGAATAAAAGATAATAATGAGATAAGAGAAATTACTGATGTTGATAAAGAAAAAATATATCTAGCAAATAATATATTTACTTCAAAAGCGTTAAGAGTATTAGCTTTAGCTTTTAGCAATGATAATGTAATTACAGAAAATAATTTAATTTTTGTTGGTCTTGTTGCGATGATAGACCCACCTAGAAAGGAAGCAATACCAGCAATTGATAAACTAAACTCTATGGGTATAAAAACTGTGATGATCACAGGTGATCATAAAGACACTGCATATCAAGTTGCAAAACAATTAGGAATATGTAGTTCATATGAAGAATGTATAACAGGCAAAGAATTAGATATATTAAATGATGATGAACTTGTTAATATGTGCAAAAAAGTAAAGGTTTTTGCAAGAGTATCACCTGAAAATAAGGTTCAAATAGTAAAGGCTTTTAAAAAGCTTGGAAATGTTTGTGCAATGACAGGCGATGGTGTGAATGACGCTCCAAGCTTAAAATCAGCAGATATTGGCATAGCTATGGGTATTACTGGTACTGATGTTGCAAAGGAATCAGCAGATATGGTTTTAGCAGATGATAATTTTGCATCTATTGAACTTGCGGTAGAAGAAGGAAGAGGAATTTATTCAAATATCAGAAAAACAGTTTATTTCCTTCTTGGAAGCAATATGGCTGAAGTATTTTCAATGCTATTTTTAATATTATTAGGATTACCAGCACCATTAATTGCAATTCATTTATTATGGGTAAACTTAATTACAGATAGTCTACCTGCTGTTAGCTTAGGTGTATGTAAAAAGGACGAAAGTATTTTATCTGATAAGCCAAGAAAGAAAGATGAAAGTATTTTTGCAAATGGAGGATTCTTGTTAACCTTTGGATATGGAATAATTGTTACAATAGCTGTAGTTTTAGCATATTTTTCATGCGGATTTATGAATAATGCATATACATATTTTGAGATTAAAGAACTTTACAATTCAAATAGTAATATATTGCATCAAGCACAAACAATGGCATTTACTACCTTAGCATTTTCCGAATTATTCCATATGCTAGGTATGAGCAATATTGAAAGAAGTGTATTTAAAATATATAAAAGTAAAAATATTTTACTTCTTTTTGCCTTTATTTTAGGTGTTTTACTTCAAATATTTGTTGTAAAGGTACCATTTGCTTCAAGCATATTTAATACATACAATTTGGATTATCAAGAATGGCTTGTTACTATCTTATTATCACTATTACCATTATTAGTACATGAAATAATTATAATTGTAAAAAAAATAAAAGCTGTTAAAAAAATTAACAGCTAATCATTATAGTTTTAATTATCATTTATTGTTTTTTTAATTGAATATCCAAAATTTCCTATATAATCTCCTAATGCGTAATAATCACCATGTGAATATGTAATTAAATCAGCTTTGTTTAAGCAGAGCTTTCCTTTTTTATTAATAAATTTTGGATCTATACCAACCTTGACAACATCAGCAATAATCATGTGATGGCTTCCAAGCTCTAAAATATCTTTTACTCTACATTCAATATTGACAGGACTTTCAAGTATACTTGGTGCATTAACTACACATGATTTTGCTGGTGTTAGATTTAATTTTTTGAATTTGTCTATATCTCTTCCAGATTTTACTCCACAATAATCACATGCTTTAGTAAGCTCTCTTGTCACTAAATTTATTACAAATTCCTTTGATTCTTTTATTATTTCATATGAATATCTTTCTGGTCGAACAGAAATATATGCCATTGGTGGATTAGTACAAATAGTACCACACCATGCTACAGTGATGATATTTGGCTTTTCATTTTCTTTTTGACATGAGACCATAACAGCAGGTACAGGATATAGCATGTTGCCACCCTTCCAATATTCTTTTTCCATATTAACCAATTCCTTTTATTTAAATTTAAACTAATTTTATCATATATAATTTCAGATTAAAATAACATTAAATAAAGTATGACAAATAATTGTAATTATCTTTATTATTTTTTATAAAAATGATAAAATAATTTTAAGTATTTAACATATAATTATAGACAAGGAGTATATTAATGATTGAACGTTGTTATGTTATGGTAAAGCCGGGCTTTACTGATTCAAATTTAATAAAAAGAGCAATTGAGGTTCTTGAAAGTAGAGGAGTAAAAATGGTTGATTTTGCTTATATTACCTATGATGAGGAATGCGCAAAATTACATTATACTGAAAAAAGTGGTAAGCCATATTACATGGAGCTTGTAAACTATATTTCTAGTGGTAGGGCTTTTGGAATGATTTATGAGGGTAATAATGCTTTAACGATTTGTAGAAGTACAGTTGAAGAGCTAAGAAATTCATTAAAGGAAGAGTTTAATGTTGAAACTGATATTATGAGAAATATATTACACTGTTCAAGTAAAACGAAAGTTGGAGATACAATGCTTGAGCTTGATACTCAAAGAGAAATTGCTTTATTTAATTATTTAAAGAAAAAGGAGATATAATTAATGAATTTTACTATTGAAGAAAATGAAATATATTATATTGAAAATGGAAAAAAGCTAGCACGTATATGCTTTATATTTGAGGATAATAATGTAGCTCTCATTAATCATACATTTGTTGATGATAGCTTAAAGGGTCAAGGTGTAGCATCTAAGCTTGTTAGAATGTGCTATGATGTAATGAAGGAAAAAAACATAAAGATTAAAGCTACCTGCTCATATGCAAAAATGTGGTTTAGTAAACATCCGGAATGTATGGATATATATGTAGAATAGCATAAAAGGAGTAATGTTATGTTTTTTAAAAGAAAAAAGAAGATTCAAATAGAATCAAAATATAAAAAAGGAGATACTGTTAATTTTAAGCATCACGGTGAATTAACATTTGGTATTATTTGTAACGTCAAAGCAAATGAAGAGGGTATAGTCTTATATGATATTCAAATTGGCGGTGAATGTCCTTCTATAATTTATAGTGTTAAAGAGGATATAGTAAGACCAGCAAAATAATGATTGATATATATTTTTTAATATGATATATTTATCAATGTTATTATTTGTATATTGAGATTGGAAGGGATATACTTGAAAGTTTTATTAGATTTGTATTTGATATTTTTCAAATTAGGTATAGTTAATTTTGGTGGTGGCTATGCCATGCTACCAGTATTAAATAGAGAATTAGTTTTAAAGCGTGGCTGGACAACAGATGAAGAGCTTGCAGATTACTACGCAGTAGGACAGTGTACTCCTGGGGCTATTGCCGTAAATGTTTCGACATTTATTGGTATAAAGAAAAAGGGAGTTTTAGGAGGTATTATAGCTACATTAGGATTTGTATCTCCTGCCTTTATCATTATTTTTATTATTGCATCATTACTTACTAATTTTGCTAGTAATATATATGTTATGAATGCCTTAGCTGGTATTAGAGTATGTGTTTTCTTTTTAGTATTATCTGCAATTGTTAAGTTATTTAAGAAGTCAATTACCGATAAGTTTGGTTTATTTTTTGCAATATTTGTAGCAATAATGGCTATTTTTGTAAGTGTTATTCCACTATATGTTTATGTAATTCTTGCTGGTTTATTAGGACTTGGAATTAATTATTTTAAAGAGAAAAGAAATAATAAAATTATTTGTAATAATGAAGAAAAAGAAGAAACTAAAGAATTTATAGAAAATTCAAATAATGAAAATGAAAAAAAGAAATTCAATTTTAAACCAATAGGTTTTGCAGTATTAGGTTTCTTTTCAGGATTAATCTTTGGAATTTTAGGTGCTATTTCTACTATATTTATAAAAAATAAAACATATAAAAATGGTGTTTTTTCAAGTATTATATTATGGTTTATATCATTATTTGGAATTATTGTTTTAGCAATATATAATAGTCCAATTGTATTTACAATCTATTTCCAATTCTTTAAGGTTGGTATTTGTGCATTTGGTGGTGGACTTGCTACAATACCATTTTTATCAGAATTAGGACAAACAACAGGATGGTTTTCAGAACTTGATTTAGCAAATATGATTGCTGTATCAGAATCAACACCTGGCGCAATGGGTGTTAATATGTCTACTTATGTAGGATATACTGTTTTAGATAATTTTTTTGATAATTATTTAATTTCATTTTTTGGAAGTATGATTTCTACATTAGGACTAGTAACTCCTTCAATAATAGTTATTTCTATTGTTGCTGTATTTTTAAATAAATTTAAGGATAATAAATATGTTGAATGGATTTTTTATGGATTACGTATTGCTTCAATTGGCTTAATAATTGCAGCACTATATTCTATAATGAAGGTTTCATTATTTAATCAATATATTCAGATTATTGATAATAAACCAGTATCCTTAAATACATTATCATATTCATGGAATGAAGCATTTAAAGGAATTAATACATCTAATTTCTTTAGTTCTATTATTCCAAGCATTGCAAATTTCTTTAATTTTTTATTTAATTGGAAGGCAGTAGGAATTGGATTATTATTTGGTATTGGAATTTTTAAATTTAAAAAGCATCCAATTTTATATATTGTTGTTGCAGCATTAGTTGGAATTGTTTTCCAAATGTATGATGTAATAACAATTTAAATTAAATTGGTACTAGAATAAGTATGATAAATTACTTATAATCTCTAGTGCCATTTTTCTATTATTAGAATATATTTTTTCATATTATTGTTTAAATATATTTAATGATTATGATATTATTACATTTAAAAAAAAGATAGTATTGAGGAAGAAAAATGATAATTGAAACAAAAAGATTAGTATTAAGAGAAATGAATATGGATGATTATGATTCATTATATGCTGTATTAGGTGATAGTGATATAATGCAGCATTATCCACATCCATTTAATGAGGAAATGGTTAGGAAATGGATTATATCTAATATAGAAAGATATAAAACCTTTGGATTTGGCTTGTGGGCAGTTTGCTTAAAGGAAAATAATGAAATGATTGGGGACTGTGGCTTAACAATTCAAAGAATCAATGGAGTTATGAAGCCAGAAATTGGATATCATATTAGAGCTGATAAGCAGAAAATGGGATATGCAAAAGAAGCAGCAATTGCAGTAAGAGACTGGACATTTAATAAAACACCATTTAAAGAAATATATTCATATATGAAATATACAAATATAGCATCAGCTAAGTGTGCAGAGTCATGGGGATGTCATTTTAAATATGAATATGAAGATGATGTTAATGAAATAACAAAGGTATATGTAATTACAAAAGAAGAATGGAAAAAATTAATATAAATATGAAAGTTTACTAATATTTTAAAAATCGTTTTTATGAAATATTGTTGTATTAATAAAAAAATATATGATATAGAGTTATTTATATTTTTAAATTAGCTACAAAAATTTAAAACAACATTTTAGCTATTATTTTCTCATTATTATTGCATATTTTAATTTAGTCTATCATATGATTAATTGAATATGAGAGTGAGGATATTATATGAATGACACATTAATTAACATTTCAACAAGAATGAAAAATGATTTTTATATTGGTGTGGTTGGAAGCGTAAGAA
>JALEQD010000089.1 GCA_022768655.1 Anaeroplasma sp. | reverse complement strand
TTTTTGCAGTGTTTTTTACTATCATGTTTATAGCCTGTACTACTGATTATTTATAGATACAACTACTCATTATTTATAGATAGTACTATGGATTATTTATAGATAGTACTACGTATTATTTATAGCACCCTTTTCTTAAACTAAATCTACGCTCATCGCACTTATATTATATGCGATAGAATAGTAATAATCAATAAAACATCCAAATAATTATTTATTTTTTGTATATTTAAATTTTGCAGCGTAATCAACAGGAGAATATTCCTCATTTAATTTTGTTTTTTCATTTAGCATCATGTCATCTATAAGCATTTTCATACGCTTGACAGATAATTTTGATTTAATCATCATAAAATATGGTGTTTTTGCATGTACTTTCTTTGAAGAAACATCTCTATGAGGAAATTGTCTTTCTGAATATTGACTAGGATCAAGTGCCAAATATACACGAACACTTCTCTTTGTCATTGAAAGCTTAGCAATTAGCTTCTTTCCATTATAAAAACAATCATATGAATTTAAAGTTTTATTAGTTATTCCACTATATTGTAGCAATTCATTTTTAGCTATGTTATATAGCTGTTTAACCTCATCTGAGGCTCTTTTCATTCTATCATTAAAATTAAAGTATACTTTACCACGATAGTATTTTAATCCATTAATTATTTCATAATATCCATCTTTTAATTCTTCCTTGGCTTTTTGATTCCATTGAGAATTATATTTTTCCATATACTTTTGGATTACGCCTTCTAATTCCTCTAATGTGTATTGAGGCTTTTCGATTTTTTCAGGTGTTTCATCATCGTCTTCAGAATCATCATCCGAATCATCGTCTGATAAACTATCAATATCTAGATTAAGATTTTTATTTGCTAGTTCTTGTTCCTTTTCAATTTCTTCATCAGATAAATCAGATGATTCATCTTCCATTTCCTGAAGAATTCTTTCAAGCTCAAGCTTCTCTTTTCGCTCACGTTCTAATTCTTGACGTAATTCATCAGAAGTTTTTTGTTGCTGTGCTTGAGTGATTTTAGCAACTAAATCATCAACATTAAGCTGTTGAGTTGTTTTTTGATTTTTCAACTCATCAATTTGTCGTTTTAGTTCGTTAATCTCTCTTTCTCTTGGATCAATAGGCTCTTCTACTGTTCCTTTTTTTAGCATCTCAATTTCTCTTCTTAATGAATCTAAAGTTTCATCACGATAATCCTTTTTAGGCTGAGTTGCCATATTACGCATTGATTCAACCTGACTTCTTAATGAATTCATTTCATTTTCATATGCTTGTTGTTTTTGTTCTTCTAGTGATTTTCTAAACAATTCTTGCATTTCAAGCATTTGTTTTTTCATGTCTTCTATTTCAGAATTTTCTGGTTTAGAAATAGGCTTTTCGTTTACAACAGTTTGTGAAGATGCTTGAGCATTTGCAATTTCATTGTAATCTGGGTAATCAAATTCAAATGTTGTTGCAGCAAAAGCCTCAAATTGTGAAACTGGAATAGGCTTTGAAAATACATAGCCTTGAATAATAATATCTCTATTTAATGTAGCTAAAACATCTAATGTTTGCTTATCCTCTATACCCTCACATACAATATGATAATTCAATTTACTTAACATGTTTAATAGATTAGCAACAATATTTTTACTTTTTTCTGTACTTAATCTATCTCTAAAGAATACCATATCAAGTTTAATTGTATCAAATGGATTTTGAGATAATGAACCTAAAGAAGAGTATTCCTTACCAAAATCATCCATCGCAACCTCAAAGCCCATTTGTCTTAATTCCATAATACAATTAGATACATGCTGCAAATTTTCCATAACTGTTGTTTCAGTTATTTCAATTTCAATGTTTTTAGGACTAATCTGGTATTTACTTACAATATCCATAATTGTACGAACAAAATTTGAAGAATTAAACAATACCTTTGAAATGTTACATGAAATTACAATATCATTATTTCCACGAAGTACCATTGATTGTGCAAGTGCACAAGCGTTATTAAGCATTAGCATATCTAATTCCTTAATAAAGCCATTAGCTTCAAATAAAGGAATGAATTCATTTGGATAATAAATAAAATTTTGATTTTCATCAACCCATCGAGCAAGAATCTCACCACCTATAACCTTACCAGTTCTAAAGGAAACCTTAGGTTGAATATATGAAACGAACTTCTTTTGCTCTAAAGCTGATGTTTTTAATTCATTAATTTGTTTTAACCTTGTTATATTTTTTTCAACATCATCAGAATAATATGATATATTTCCTTCTTTAATCTTTGAATAAGAAAGAATAGATATTGTAGAAATAATCGCAAATTTTGGATCAGATAAATTAGGTCTATCATATATTCCAGCATTAAGTGTAAAATCATATTTTCCATATGATGGAATCACTAATTCATCAAGTCTTGAATCAATACCAGAAATTATACCTTTAATTTCTTCTTTGCTTCTACCTGAAAACAAAATGACAAATTTATTAAATTCAATACGTGATATGCTTTCTTCTTTTTTTAGACCTCTAAGCATGATATCTGCAATAATTTCCAATAAATATCCTTTATTTTGATAACTAGAATATAAATATGCAAGATTTTTTAATTCAATTACTACTAAAGTTGGATTTGCTATTTTTTTGTGTTTTTTTAAATAGATTTCAAAACCATTAGCATTGTAAATATCAGTTTCAACATCCATAAATTGTGAAACCTGCATTTGAGCACGATAGTTTCTTCTAAATGAAATAAGTCCAACGATTATTACTAGGACAATGATTGAAATAACAATCATTTCAATTGTTATTTCAACCTTACCTAACGCAAATCCTATTGTTAAGAGATTTAATACATTCATAATATTTCACCTCTTATTTTGCTTTCTTTCTTCTATTAGAAACTTTTCCGTACTTATCCTTATTTACACAAATCAAGATAACAATTAATAATATTATTGTTCCAGCGATTGCAACCCATACATACCAACCAACTGTATAATTTGTAGGTGGAGTCATATTTAATGCAAACTTAACATATTCAGTTGAATCGCCATTAGTGATCTTGATAATTACCTCACTACAGTTATCATCACTTACATCTGATAATACAATAACCTCAGTATCATCTGAATAATTTGTAATATACTTCTTATAATCAGAAATAGCTTTCACATTTTCAGTGCCTAAATTAATAGTATATGTACCATCAGCATTTAATGTACATGTATATTTTTCATATGCATTTACATTTACGTTATATGATAATGCTTTACGAACAAACTTGAATGTTACATATTGAGTATTAGTACCATCAGAAACACTTAAAATTGCTTCTTTTGATGTATCATCAATATCTGTTAATAGATTAACTACATAATCACAATCAGGATCGTATGTAATATATTTAGATAATTTTTTTGCTGTAAATTCTGATGGATAGCTTGTTTCAAGATTAATTTCGTAAACATTAGTTTCACTATCTACTACACTTGTTTCATATTCTGTTGCGTTTGTATCAACAGAGAAATTTAATACATTGCGAGAAAGCTCAAATGTTACGTATTCTACCTTATCACCATCTGTTAAACTTAAAATTATTTCTTTAGTATCCTTTGTGATAGTAGATAAAATTTCAACGTCAATTTGAGAATCTCTATCCACAGAAATATAATTTTTGATCTTTTCTGGCTTTAAGTCAGTAGGATAATCATTTCCTAAATTTATAAAATAATTATTTTTACTAACATCGATTGGCTTTGTTTCGTAGCCTGTGGCTTCAGTATCAATTGTATAAGCTGATTCATTACGATGAACATCTATTATGATTGCTCTTGTTGTTTCACCATCTTCTGCAGTTACAATAACAACTACCTTATTATCGCCAACCTTAAGATCAGTATTGTTAAATACCTCAACAGTTGCACCAGGACCAGAAATTGAAGAAACAATTTCAGGTGTAATATTGAAATTCAAATCTTTTACATAATTAGGTACTGTATAAGAATAGTTATTCTTATCATAAATGTTATTTGCATTATTAAAATCATTCTTGAAATCAGCAATTTCTTTAATAGAAATAATATTTAAATTAGTATTTGTAGAATCTGAACTATTTCTTGTAATATTAATCTTATATTCAGTTTGTGTTCCTTCAGCTGAAGTAACTGTTATTACAAACTTATTTAATCCTTCAATTAATCCAGTAGTTTGGAATGTTCTAATTGAACCATATTGATTAACGCAAGTAGCATTTGTAATAGAAACAATATAATTAACATTATCAACAGTCACCTTAATTGTAGCTTGAACAGTCATGTATTTTACTATTACATTATATTCATTTACATCACGGTCAAATGTAGTAGTCTTATTACTCAAATCTAGTAATACTTCACCATCTACTGCTAAATCAGTAAGCTTAGGGTCTGCATATGATCTTGTTACACTAATTACATATGTAGCTGTATCACCAGATTCAGCAGTAACTAAAACTACAATCTGATTAATACCTTCATTTAATAATACATTGTATTGATTCAATGGCATTGAGTTAATTGTAACCTTTGATTTAGAATCATTAACTATTGCACTTACAAATATAGATGTCTTAGTGTTTGCCACTGAAGATATTGTGTAATAATATGTTGTATGTTGATTATCAGTATTCTTATCAAAGCCTGTAACTACCACACCATCAATTGTAAATACACTTAATGATGTATCTGTACTGCAATTTTCAAATGTAATGTCTATAGTATATGTAGTTCCCTTAGCTCCATTTTGTGATGTTACATAAACATCATATGATTTACTATTTCCAATCATTGCTGCAGTTATTTGAATTTGCTTACTATTATTTGTACAATTAGTACCATCAATTGTTACAGTTGATGGAGAAATAGCATTCTTTGTTACAGCTATTGTAAATGATGAAGCTCCATAAGGAATTATTACATTGTATGCTAGTGTAGCAATATTAAAGTTTGTAATATATGTTTGTCCATTTGAATCTGTCACTTCAATCTTTGTTAATGAATTATCATCATCTAAATTTAATTGACCACGAGATAATGTAATATTATAAGTTTGATTTGTTCCATCCTCTGCAGTTACGATTACATCAAATGAGAAATTATATCCATGAGATGCATCAACTAATGTTGTTAGTGCTTTATTACCAACACCAACAATTGTAGCATTTGAATCATTGGCTGTAGCTTTGATTTCTACACTAGTTACTGTATTACCAATATTTTGTACAACATAATTAAATGTTGCTGGATTGAATGAAGAGCTTGCAAGAGGAAGACTAGGATTAGAACTTGGATTTAATGTTGGACTTAGATAATCCATAGTTCCATTTAATACCTCAAGTGTCTTTAATGAAGCATCAGATGATGCTGCCTTTCTCTCAACAATAATCTTATATTCAGTAGATTTTGAATCAAGAGCTGCTGGATATAATGAGCCATATTCACTTACTACTTGAATCTTATATGTTTTTGTACCTACATTAGGTCTAATGATTGTATTGTTAACATATAAACTGCCATCAACATTGATCTGAGCATATTGTGCGTCTAAATCCAAATCAAAATGAATATCAGTTACTGAATAAGGAATTGTGATATTATATGTATCTGTTGAAACATCAAATTCTAATTGAATATTATTATCATTATCCTTTATTTCAGTACCCTTTGTAGAATTATACAATTTAATATCATTGATCTTATAATCATTTTCTGCAACATATATATTAAATGTATATGTCTTCTTTGTTGTACCGTTTTGAGCAATAACCTCAATTTGTTTTTGATTTAATCCTAAAATTAATGTTTTATCTGTAGGTAAATTATATGTTGCACCAGCAGATACAGTAATTTCAGGATCAAATGAACCATTTAATTGAGCATTTCTAGGAAGATTATAAGTATATGTAGTCTTATTTGATGCTAAAACCAATGAAACATCATCAGAATCCATAGTTCCATCTTTTTTATAATCATGATCAAATGTCAAGATATCACAATCAGTTGAGCCGGCTGTTCTTGTGATGTTTACTTGGTATGTAGTAGCATTTGCTGCACCACTAGCAGGTGTGACAGTGATTGTTACATTTGTTGTAATTCCAGCAGTTAATGTAATTGAACCACCATTTGTTACGATAGTTGAACCATACTTTATTTCCATTGTAACATTTGAAGGATCCTTTAAAGTTGCTGTAAGAACAACATCATCAGTTTCAAATGGAACTGTTATAGGATAATTAAATGTTGTTGGATTAAAGCTAGTAATTAAGTTGGTTGGTGATCCTCCTGCTGATAAATCCTCATCTGGATCATTAACAACTAAATCAGTTAATTCTGTTTCACCATCTCTTATAACAAATATTGTATATGTTTTTTGTGTTAAATCTTCAGCTTGAATAACAATTGTTATTGTATTGCTTCCAACCAATAATGCAAGTGGGCTTGAAGCATCAGCATCATTTTGAATGATTGTAGCATGTGAACCATCTAGTGTAAAATCAGCAATTGCTTGAGTAATATTATTTTTTACATTTACAGTACAAGATGAATTAGTTGATACAAAGCCTGAAACTAATACATTATTAATTTTTAAATTGCTAATTGTATTAATTGCTTCTAATGGATTTGAAGTAATTTTAATCTTATATTTTATTGGTGATGCTGTACCATTTTGAGCAGTATTCACTATTTCATATGTAGTTACAACAGGGGCTGTTGTAGGTAAAGTTAAGTTAAATAGTGTAGCAGTATTAATATTAATTGGTTGATATGCTGCACCATCAACAGAAATTTCACTTGTTGCTGTATTTACTGTAGGGAATACTGTAATATTTACACCATTTACATTTCCAGGAATAGTTAAATTGTAGTTAGTTTGTCCTGGAACTAATGATGCAAGATAAGTAATATTATCAGTACCAACAACTGTAATATTTCTCATTGAAGCATCTGAATCTAATGTAGCATTACCTTGACATAAATTGATTTGATATGTAACAGGAGAATTAGTTAATCCTGCAATATCTGATTCACTATAAATGTATAGTGTAAATGTTTGTGAAGCACCAGCCGCAGATGGTAGTGATACATTTTGTACATTAGAAGTACCTACAGAAATATTACCACTACTTAAATATGAATATTTAATAGGGGCATTAGCATTTGTAGGAGTAACTGACATATTAATTGAATTTGCAGCACCCATGTTTTCTACTGTTGTAACAGCTGAAGTAATATTAATTGTTTGTCCATCCTTAGCACCACCACTAATAACAAATGATGCACTAACACTTCTATCCTGTGATGCTCCCTTTCTAACAAAGTTAAATGTATAAGTTAACTTTTGAGAAGCATAAGGAGTAAGTAAATTACTTGCTAAGCCTAATGACTCAATAACAGTATAGAATTGAGATTTAATAACAACATTTCTTGTTTGATTTTTATCTGTTGTAGAACCAGTGATAGTTACAACACCATCACCAGTTATAGTAGCATCTAATGTTGTAGATGCCATTTGTACTACTAATTCTGGATTTTCATCTGAGAATAATATTTTAAAAGTATTATTTGTTGTACTAGGATTAAATGTAAATGGAGAATTTGTAGTTATGTCATTTAGTAAAGTGCCTGAAGTTTCTCCTTTTATACTAATATCTGAAATATTTACAGTATCTTCTGCATATACTAAATAGAATATATATTTATTTGCTAAAGATATATTTGATGCATTTGCTTGAGAAAGTACAAGTATTTCTACTTTAGCATAGCTTCCATATACAATTCCACTTACTCTTAATGGACTTGTTGTTACTGGTGATGATGCAGTTCCTCCTGCAAGCTGAGAAGTTGCAGAGAATGTTGCATTTGTATCAACAGTAAATGCTAAATTAACTGTACTACTAGTTACTTTAATAATGTTGATTGGATCAATAGTAGCTAGATTATTTCCATTAATCATCATTGATGTAATAGTATCACCAGTAGATGGAGTAGCTCTAATTATTTTTATTTGATATTTAGTTGGATTTAATACTTCTTTTTCACTTCTACATTGGAAATAATAAATATTATTACCTGTAGATAAGCTTGGAATAGTAAATGTATTTCCAGCTTGGCAATTAGATAAAATTGCACCACCTGTAGAAGATAGATTTGTCGTACTAGTAGAAATATAAACCTTTGATAAATCATTTTCAGTAAATACTGTAAATGTAATAGATGATGTATCATAAGATAAATTAATATCTGGTAAAGCTACAATTCCAGAAGTTGTAGATTTATTAAATGTCCATCCTAATCCTGAAATTTCAGAATTTCCTGAAATTTGAATATTATCAATAATATTATTTGTATCTCTTTCATCTGCTGCCTTTACTTCAAATGTATATGTTGTTGTTCCAGAAGTATAATTAAAATATGCACTATACTCAGAATAAACCTTTACATAATATGTTGTACCAACAGTTAGGTTAGGTATTGTTGTTGTATTATCAGCACCTATAATTAATTTTGTTCCTAAATAACTTGATAAAGGTGAAGAACCATAAATTAGACCTAAACATGGAGTACCACTTAAATCATTGATGTCATCTGAATAGAATAGCATAGTTCCTGCTTGTGCGGTTAATATCAAATTGAAATTTCCGCCTTCAGAACTTGGCAATTCATATTTTAATGTCGTAGTAGTACTTCCTGAGATAGTTGAATAAGGATCTCCTGATACAGAACCTTCAACTACCTTATTTGCAAGTTGCTTATTTGTTAATCTTGGATCGGTAGTGAAATTTAATGTATATGCATGACCAGTTGTTGTATTTGCTTCTGTTTTAACTACAACATTTATACTTGTTATTTTAGCAACACCATTTTGATCAAACTGTAAAGTGACATTATATGGACTAGTAATTAGTGTTCCACCAATATAAAC
>JALEQD010000198.1 GCA_022768655.1 Anaeroplasma sp. | reverse complement strand
GCGCATGCACCACACCCCGGCCCAGCTTTCCGGTGGTCAGCAGCAGCGCGTAGCTATCGCCCGTTCGCTCATCAACAACCCGGGTATTCTGTTGGCAGACGAACCTACCGGCAACTTGGATTCCACCACCTCGGTGGAGGTCATGCACATGTTCCGCGACCTGAACCGCCAAAAGGGCATCACGGTCATCATCGTTACCCACGACCCCAAGACGGCAGCCTTCACGGACCGCGCCATCAACATGGTGGACGGACTCATCTCCGAAGGCGTCTCGGATGAACTATCTGCCACCCTCAGCAAATGAAACCGGGCATCCTTCTCATCACCTGCATTCGCGGGCTCATCCGCAACCCCATGCGCGCCTTCCTCACGGTGCTCGGCATTGTCATCGGCATTGCCGCCGTGGTCGCCATCATGGAGATCGGTGACGGCTCCAGCAAACAAATTGCCAGCCAGTTATCAACTTTAGGCGCGGATACCATCACGGTGCGCGGTGCCTCTGTCTCCACCGGCGGTGTAAACACCGGCATGGGCGGACGCGCCTCGTTGTATGCTACCGACGCCACGGCCATCATGAAACACTGCGGCGGATTAGTCGTATCGGCTTCTCCCGTTGTGCGCGCCTCCGGTCAGGTGATTGTAGGCAATAAAAACTGGAGCCCCAATTCCATCATGGGCGGCAACGAGCACTATCTCGACATCGAGGGCTGGAAGGTGAAACACGGCTCCGCGTTCACCCGCAAGCAGGTGGAAGACTCCGCTCGCGTCTGTCTCATCGGCAACACCATCGCCCGCGAGCTCTACCCCAATGTTGACCCCATCGGGCGCGACATCCGAATCAAGGACGTCGTCTTCACCGTCATCGGCGTGTTAGCAGAAAAAGGAACGGACATGATGGGCAATGACAAAGACGACTGCATCCTCATCCCCTGGAGCAGCATCCGAACTCGCCTCATGGGTGCCTCCGGCACGGCCACACTCAGAAAAGGCGGCGCCTCGAACAGCACGAACAAAGCAAGTTCCACGGATACCTTCACCTCCTCCGGCGTGGACCTGTACCCCGGCTGCGATGTGCAACCCTACACCAACGCACCGCACCCGATGCGCACCCGCACGGT
>JALEQD010000197.1 GCA_022768655.1 Anaeroplasma sp. | reverse complement strand
ATTCGCTCCAATGTTGAAGAAGTTATAATAGCCCTCATATCCCGGACAGGTTCCCGTCACTGCGATGCCTGGCTGATAACCAATCTCCTGAAGGGCACGGGTTGCAAGAAAATACGGGCTGATTCCAAATTCCTTCCCGGCCTCCATAAATGTCTTTGCATATTCCTCGGTCACGGTAACATACTTTGTTTCCTTCTTTTTCTCATTCGGTTCTGCCTTCTTCTTTTTTCCCTCTTCCTTCTCCTCCTTTTTCTGGAGCTTTTTATATTCCTCAAGGGAAATCTTATAGCTGTAAGTTCCCTTCATAAAGCTTCCGGAAAGAATTTTCTTTACCGCCTCATAGCTCTGGTTCTTCTGGTAATCATACCCCAGAAACATGAAAATACCCTGCTCATCCAGAAAATTTCTTGGGTCTAAGTAATGACAGAGTACCTGCCTGTTCGGCCGGTACCAGTTCGAGCCATCGCAGAGCCTATAGGTATCCGTTTCCCAGTCATAATCCCCTTTTTCGATGGAAAGATAAGAAAACGGCGCCCCGTACCCCACCTCGCCAGTCGATGGAACCAGGCTCTGTATGGTATTCCGGTTCTTCTCTTTCTCTGCCACCTTCTCTATGGAAAGCCCGGTATCCACGGCAACAAACGACCAGTTCGGATGCTTTTTTTTAAGTTCAGAAAGCTTTGCCTTGTAGCTTCCCGGAAATGCTTTGATTCCGGTCTGGTATGTCGTTTTTGCTGCCGTTTCCCTTCCTGGAACACTTCCAAAAAACATGGCGGCTATTCCGAAAATTAAACCTAGGACTAATTTACTTTTTTTACCATTCATTTTCATCCTTTTCCCCCTTTATTTTTTGCAGATTTCTCCGCACTGCATGAAACATATCACTAATTAACTTAAATCAAAAATCGTAACTATTCAGGTCCTGAACAGTTACCAAAAATCAACATGTCAGCACAATAGAAATCCTAAAACTTGTACCGGAATATCAGCCCTTCATAGGCACCCAGCCCAAAGGAAATGCTGTAATCCCATTTTTTCACAGAAACACGTTCTGCCGGATAAGCGGCTCCCATCCGTTTTCTTCCTTTTCCACCGTATTCCTTGTCATCGGTATCAAAAATCAGCTGGTAATCAGCATTTACGGGCACGCCCGTCCGGAACCCGTCATATTCCTTTTCCGTAAAATTAAAGATGCAGACAAGGCTTTCTCCACTCTGCCTTGCATGGCGCACAAAGCCGAAGGTGCAGCGCTCGCTGTCATCCGCATCCAGCCACTCAAAGCCCGCCGGTTCGTCATCCAGCTCATAAAACGCCGGTATTGTCCGGTAAAGCGTAAGCAGCCTTCCGAACGCCTTTTTGATGTTTAGGTGGCGCTCATCCCCAAGTATATCCCAGTCAAGCTCCCGCTCCTCGCTCCATTCGCGCAGCTG
>JALEQD010000071.1 GCA_022768655.1 Anaeroplasma sp. | reverse complement strand
CAAGATTGCAAATGATGACTTTGATCAAAGAATTAATTTCATTAGAGATATTTTAGAAAAGGCAATTCCTGAAGAAATTAAGAAAGAAAATCCTAATATTATTGAAGATAATATTCAATTCCAGATTAAAAGAATTATACTTCCAGTATTAGATAGAAATTGGAGAGAGCATATTGATGATATGGCTGGATTCCGTCAAGGTATTTATTTACAGTCATATGCTCAAACAAATCCTCTTGAGATTTATCAAAAGGAAGGATATATTCGTTTTGGAAAATTAACAAAAAAGATTATCCAAGAAATATTAATTACTGCAATGCATACTTCCTTAGGAGTTCAACGTAAACCAGTAGAACCTCCAAAGGATGAAGATACATTAAAGGGTTTATCTACAAATCAAGATCAATCAACTACATCAAAGGCTAAGCCTGTTGTAAAGGATAAAAAGTTTGCTAATGTAGGACCAAATGATCCATGTCCTTGTGGAAGTGGTATGAAATTTAAGTTCTGTCATGGTATAAAAAGATAGAATTAATTATTCGGCTATGTTTTATAGCCGAATAACCATTTATAGGAGATATTATGTTGTATTCAGAAAAAATTATTAAAATCAGAGAACATAAAAAAATATCACAAGAAGAACTAGCAGAGTATTTTGAAGTATCTCAAAATACTATTTATAGATGGGAAAACAATAAAGCTAAACCATCATTACGTTATATGAAATTAATAGATGATTTATTTAATGAATTAAATATTAGTGAAGAAACTACTACTAATTTAGAAAAACCATTTAGTTATAGCCATGCCTTTAAAAAATTTAATATTATTCTTAATTCAATATTAATTGGTATTATATGTATTGGTATTATTGGTATTAGAATATTTATTTTAATAATCGAATCACAAGAACACACGAGTACAATACACTTGTTTAATTTCTATGGATTGATTCCTTTTGCAGCATATTACATTTTATTTGTATTGCTTGCAAATCTTATTTTTTACATTATTTGTCATAAAAAGCACAAATGTAGATAAAATGTAGATTGATTGTTGTAATTTTTAAATTTAATTAGTGCTATATTTATTTTGTATAAAAATTTATTTGCATTAATTATTATTAATGTGGGAGGTGATTTCATGAAGAAAATATTATTACTATTTATCTTATTGTCTTCAATGTTATTTTCTTTAAATGTTGAAGCAAGAGAATATAGTAATGAAAATTCTTCTCGTGGAATATATGTAAATTTAAAAAGTAATTTGTATTATCAAGATAGGCAAGTTATAGGTGAAACAAAAAATAATTTTACATTATTCCCATCTACAGTTAAAGTTAGATTGACTTTATATATGTCTTATCAATATGAAGCTGATTTTTCAAATATGACATTTATGACATCAAATCATACTGAAGATTTAGACATGGGAAATTCTATTAGTGTATGTGCTAATGGAATTAATAATACATATTGGTATTTTGATGTTTATTGTGTTATAGATGGTAACAAAGTAAATAATTACTATTATAGAGCCTATATTGATCAATATGGTAATTTTAGTTTGATGTAATATTAGTTCATTATATTGAAAACTATTAATTAAATGTAGTAAGTAGCAAAAAAACACTAATTAATGCGAAATATTTTTTTATATAAATTTTTAAAATATGGGGAATTTTTATGAAAAAATTATTTACTATTTTATTTTTAATTGCAATATTTTCAAATATTAGTATATTGACTTTTGCTAACGAAGTAACTGATAAAAATCTTGAATCAGATGCTATAAATTATTCTGATGATGAGATTATTGTAATTTTAACAAACGAAGAAAGCATTAAAGGAAATAAATATACAGTTGATTCTTTTGCAGGTATTAATTGTGTTTCAGTTGATGATCTGACTTCTTCATTTAATTCTTTGGAATCAAAAGATTTTAAACGAATTTTGAAATTATCATTATCCAATATAGATAATGTTACATTAAATAGATATATTGATGAACTTAATGAAAGAAATGATGTGTATTATGCTGGTTATAATTATGAAATTGAGGATATGAATTTCCAAAATGAATTAAGTTACAATCAAACAAACAACATGCCTAGAACGAACTCTATTGATTTATGGGGGTTAGATTGTATTAATATTACCCAAGCCCGAAATTTTATTTCTTCATATAATAAATCAATAGTAAAAGTAGGAGTAGTAGATTATGGTGTGGAAGTACATAAGGAATTATCTAATATAGTAATGCCAGATTTATCTTATTCGTTTGTAAATCAGGGAAATAATGAAAATAATAGTTCTTCAGATGATTATAAAGCTGTACATGGTACAATGGTTGCTGGAATAATAGGCTCACGAGTTGATAACAAAAATATGGAAGGTGTATGCAGTGATGTTAAAATTGGTTCTTTAGAAGTAGATATTCAGCATGATCTTACAAATAATCAACTGTTACATGTTGATTCTGTTATATCAGCTATTAATTATGCAGTATCAAAAAATATGAGAATTATTAATTGTTCTTTTGGGTTTGAGATTGCTGATATAGCATTATATAATGCAATGAAAAATTTTAATGGTTTATTTGTATGTGGTGCTGGTAATTCCTACAATAATGTTGATAGTGGGTTAATTAATGAAAAACCTTTATATCCGGCTGCATACGATCTTAATAATATAGTTAGTGTTGGTGCAATTAATGTACAAAAGCAAATTTGGCATGAAACAATACAAGGAATAGAAATTGGTTCAAATTATGGTACTATTTCAGTTGATGTTTTTGCCCCTGGGGTTAATATACAAAGTACAAGCATCAAAAACACATATTCTTATGATACTGGAACATCATTTGCTGCACCATATGTAACAGGGATAGCTGCAATGATTTTATCTATAGAAAATTATTGTGATAATGCTCCTTTTTCTGGTAATGATCTTAGAGAAATTATTATGATGTCAGCAACTCAGTCAAATAATTTATCTAGTCTTTGTAGAACAAGTGGTTATGTAGATGCTAAAAGAGCTCTTGAAATAGCATTATCCTACGAATATAATCCAAGTTATGAGTATCATAACGATACATATCATAAAGTATTACCATATCTTGGCTCAACATTCTATGAAGATCATACATGGGTTCCTATGAATTCATCTAATTTTAGCAAGGCTGTTCCAATTTTTCCATTGATGTACGAGTGCTCCAAATGTAAAGCCACTAAGTTGGGGTCATAATAAATAAGGGGGATTTTATTAATATGAAAAAAATATTATTAATTTTAGCGTTGAGTATTTTTGGTATTAGCTTAATATCTTGTAAGAAT
Source organism: Anaeroplasma sp. (assembly GCA_022768655.1). Classification (GTDB taxonomy): domain Bacteria; phylum Bacillota_I; class Bacilli_A; order Acholeplasmatales; family Anaeroplasmataceae; genus Anaeroplasma. The sequence continues at coordinate 17,856 of JALEQD010000071.1, read as the reverse complement.
GATTCACATAGTGTAATAAATGATGGAACAATTAATGTTAATAATTACGAAAATAAAGTAACTATGGAAGATTTTTTAAAAGAATTGAATGAAAAACTTGATGTTTATAATATTGATGATAAAGATTATGTATATATCAAAGGACGTGAATATTATACAAAAAAAATCAATGGTAAAGATATTCAAGAAAAAGATTCAAAATATAGCGAAATAAATACTAAACTTGATTATGATAATAATGCTTGCTTGTATACATATGATAATTATGTAGAACAGTATCAAAGCTATGAGGACAAGATATATGAAATTTCAAATAATGCTTGTCGAACAACATCCTATGATAAAGTAAATGGATTTTATGATTCTGGAACAAATATAATTGAAGATGTAAAAATACAAATAGATAGTTTTGTTGATTTTGATGGTGAAAAAGATTTTTATATTGATGAAAATGTATATACTATTGTTTCTAGTAGTAACAATATATATGAAAAAGTGATCGATAAATACAATTCTTCAAATTTATATCAAATTATAATAGAAGAAAATAGTATTGAATGTATATTAAAAAGTTATTCATATACTAAATACAATGTTGAAATAAAAGATTGTATATTAGAAGATAGTTTTTCATATTATGAAGTGGAACAATATATGGGAGATTATAGAAGAATCTCTTTTGAAGATGTAACAATTCCATTAATTGATATAAGTTCTTTATTAAAATAATATTTAATTAATAAAAATATTATCAATAAAATGTTGGAATTATTAGATTTGAATTTCGATTTAAAATATACGATTTTTGTTGAATAATGTTGAAATATATGGTAACATTATATTGTAAGTTAATACTAGTTCAAAAAGGGAGTAGAATCCATATAATAATGGAATGAGATTCGTCAGTACAATAACATTTGTTATTCGGTTTCATTTTAAAATTCGAGACTTTTATCATTATGATAAGAGTCCTTTTTTTATATGGTAATACGAATTAGTTGCTTATAATAAAATTATATGGAGGAAAAAAATGAAAGGTTTAATTGTTTTAGCAAACACTGGATTGATAATAAGCTTTCTAGTGGTTGTATTAGTAGTATTATTAGTTTTATTATTTGCAGCATCATATGTAAAGGCTGCTCCAGACACAGCAATAATTGTTTCAGGTTTGGGAAAAAGAAAGATTCTTATTGGTAAAGCAGGATTTAGAATTCCATTTTTACAAAGAATCGATAAATTATCTTTAAGAGTATTCCAAGTCGATATTAAGACAGATGAAGCTATCCCTACTTCAAATTTCATTAATATTAGAGTTGATGGTGTTGCAAACTTAAAGATTTCATCTGATCCAGAGCTTCTTGATAGAGCTGCAGAATCAATCTTAAATATGTCAGAAGATGATTTGATTAAGCAGGTTCAACAGGTATTACAAGGTAATATGCGTGAGATTATTGGTACAGTTGATATTAAAAAGCTAGTACAGGATCGTCAAGGTGTTGCTCAATCTGTTAAGGAAAATGTAGTTCCTGATATGGCAAAGATGGGTATTGAGGTTGTTAACTTTAATATTCAGTCATTTGCTGATGATAATCATGTGATTGAGAATTTAGGTATTGATAATATTTCTCAAATTTCTAAGGATGCAGCAATCGCAAAGGCTAATGCTGATAGAGATGTGACAATTGCTAAGTCTATTGCTGAAGAAGCTGCAAATAGAAGCAGAGTTGAGGCTAATCAAAAAATAATTGAGCAAAATACTGAATTATCACTTAAGCAATCTGCGTTAAAGCAACAAACAGATACTGCAAAGGCTGTTGCTGATGCTGCATATTCAATCGAGGAGCAAAAGCGTCAGCAAGAAATTAATATTGCAAAAATTAATGCTGATATTGCTAAGCGTGAACGCGAGGTTGAATTAGGTCAAAAGGAAGTTGAACTTCAAGAAAGAAAGCTTCAAGCATCAATTAATAAGCAAGCAGATGCAGAAAAATATGCAAAGCAACAGGCTGCAGAAGCAGAATTGTTTGCTCGTCAAAAAGCTGCAGAAGCTAAAAAATTCGAATTAGAGCAAGAAGCTGAAATGCAAAAAATTAAAGCAGAAGCTGATAAGGTTGCACGTCAAAAAGAGGCAGAAGCTTTAAAAATTCAAGCAGAAGCAGAAGCACAAGCTCAAATTGCTAGAGCTAATGCATTAAAGGAAGCTGCGCTTGCAGAGGCTAAGGGTATTGAAGCTAAGGGTAAAGCAGAAGCTGATGCAATTCAAGCAAAGGCAGATGCCATGAAGCAATATGGTGAAGCTGCTACATTGCAATTAATTTTAGATTCTGGTGTTTTACCAGATATTGTTAATGCTTATAGTAAGCCAATGGCAGAGGCTATGTCAAAAATTGATTCAATTACAATGTATGGCGAAGGTAATACTGCAAAGCTTACTGAAGAGATATCTAAAAATGGTACTCAGATTTTCTCTGGTTTAGAGAAGGCTACTGGTTTAGATATTAAATCATTACTTGCTGGCTTTTTAGGTGGAAAGCTAATTAGCGATAAGAATAATAATAAAGAAGAATAAGAAAAGTGGTGTAATCATTTCAATGGTTACACCACAATTTTGTTCTTTATATGATTATAATAATTAGCATTAAAACTAAAATTATACTAAATGTTATAATCATACCATTTTTCACAAAGGATTTAAATGAATAATTAATATCATTTATTTTTAGAATTCTAAGCCACATTATTCCTGCTAATGCCCCTACAGGTGTTAATATTGCACCAATATTAGAACCAATAATTGTTATATATACAAAGCTTAAATTATTAGTATTAGATAAGATTGAACCATATGCTAGCGTCATTGGAATATTGTTTATGATATTGCAGGCTAATACTGAGCTTATTAGGTATGTTAATTTTTGTAGATATGCTATATTTATATTATTGATACAATTGTATATGTAATCAAAAATATTAAAGGAATCTAAAGCCATTATTATTGTAAACATAGATAATATAAATGGAATTAAGCTATATGGAACTCTTTTAATTGTAGACATAATATAAAAGCTATTATGCTTTACGATTGAATAAACTATAAGAATTATTGAAATTGAAAGCGCAAAAGCTAAACATATTATCCACATTTCTATATTAATATAATTTGAAATTGCAAGTAAAATAGTAGTAAGTGCTAAATGGATAAATGCGATAATACATAATGGCTTATTATTAATTTTTGAAATTTCCATATCAAAAATAGATATTTTCTTTTTTAGTTCTTTTTGAAAAAGTAAATAAACACATATAAAGCTAATTATTCCACATAATAATGCTGGAAGTATCATTTTTGAAACATATGCTAAAAAGTCAATTTCAAATATACTTGTAAGATAAATATTGGTTGGATTACCAATAGGAAGTATCATTGAATATGTATTTGCAGCAACAAATTCCATAACTAGATATGGAATTGGATTTATATTTCCTCGTTTAGAAAAATAAAGAATAAATGGTGTAAATGTCAAAATTACAATATCATTTGAGGTAAAAATTGTTAAAAATGATATTAATATATATAAAACAACAAATAATTTAATTTGTGATGCTTTGTATTTATTAATGAAAATTGATGCAATATATGAAAAAAATCCAGTTTGATCTAATGCTATAGATAAAATAGAAATACATATAAATAGCACTAATATTTTTAGAGGATTCAAGCTTGAATTTGAAAAGCAAATTGAAAAAAACTCATTTTTATCAAATGATGGTAGCAAAAAAATAATTATTGCTCCAATTAATGGAGGTAGATAAAAAGTATCAATTGTTATGTCTCCTATTTTTAATGTAGGAAGTTTAAAAATACAAAAAAACATTCCTGCTATTGAGATGATAGCAATTATTATGATTAGAAGCATATAAATCACCCAAAACATTATAAGCCAAATTATTAAAATATACAATATTTTATTTATTAATTCATTATTTCACTTTTTTCGTAAATTTATCTAAAAAATGAATGAAATAGGCTTTGCTTTCGTTGACAAAATATATATTTCAAATTATAATTTAGGTATAGTGGTTTTTCATGTAATGAAATACTATTAAAAGAAAGAGGTTATATAAAATGAAAAAATTTGATGTATTAAACCAAATCTCTTCAATTGGTGTTGTAGCCGTTGTTAGAGGAAACAGTGCTGAACAAGCAGTGAAAATTTCTGATTATTGTATCAAAGGAGGAGTAACAGCAATCGAATTGACTTATACTGTACCTGGTGCTCGTGGAATCATCGAGACATTAGCTAACAAGTATGCTTCAAATAAGGATGTTGTTATTGGTGCTGGTTCAGTTTTAGACCCTGAAACTTGTAAGGGTGCTATTGAAGCAGGTGCAAAGTTTATCGTTGCTCCATCATTTAATCCAGAAGTTGCATTATTATGTAACAGATATCAAGTTCCATATGTTCCAGGAACTCAAACAATTAAAGAAATTGTTACTGCAATGGAATATGGTAGTGATGTTATTAAGGTATTCCCTGGTGATATCTTAGGCCCAAGATTTATTAAAGATGTTAAGGGACCACTTCCTTATGCAAATTTAATGCCATCTGGTGGTGTAGATGTAAACAATATTGCAGATTGGATTAAGGCTGGTGTTGTTGCAGTATCTGCTGGTTCTTCATTAACAGCTGGTGCAAAAACTGGTGATTATGATGCAGTAGCAGCTATGGCAGAAAAGTTCATTGCTGAAGTTAAGAATGCACGTGCTGCATTAAAGAAGTAATAATATAATAAGGATAGACCTAATATGGCTGAAAAAATATTAACTTTTGGAGAGATAATGCTAAGATTATCTACTCCTGATCACTATACAATCAATCAAACTCATTCTTTTATGGTTAATTATGGTGGTGGAGAGGCAAATGTTGCAGTTGCACTTGCACATATGGGACATAAGGCCTACTTTATGTCAAAGCTTCCTCCAAATCAACTAGGTGATGGTGCAATAACACATCTTAAGGGTAATGGTGTTGATACTAGTTATATTGTTAGAGGCTCATCTACTATCGGTATCTATTTTTTAGAAACTGGATTTGGTGGACGTCCTTCTAAGGTTATCTATAATAGAAAACACTCTGCTATTACTAGAATTCAGGAGAATGAATTTAATTGGGATGAGATATTTACTGATGCTACATGGTTTCACCTATCTGGTATAACATTAGCACTTGGTGAGAGAGTAAGAAAAGTTGCATTAAGAGCCGTAATAGAGGCTAAAAAGCATAATGTTCCTGTAAGCTTTGATTTTAATTATCGTTCTAAGCTTTGGACAGTCGAAGAAGCAAGGCCTGTTTATAAAGAGTTTATGAATTATGTAAATATTGTTTTTGCAAGCTTTTATGATGCAAACACAATATTAGAAATACCTCTTGATGAAGGCTTTGAAAATTCTACATTATCAGAAAAGAGAAGAAATGTATTTCCTAAGATGATAAAGAAATATAATCTTCATTATATATTTGGAACTGATAGAGTAGTATTTTCTTCAACAGAAAATTCTTTGGCTGGCTATTATTTTTCACTTAATGGTGATGAATTATCTTGGGAGCTTACAGATCCTATTCGTTTCAATATATATGATCGTATAGGTGGAGGAGATGCTTTTGCATCAGGTGTTATCCATGGTTTATTATTAGATTATAATAATCCTCAATATGCTGTTAGATATGGATTGAATACTTCTGTGTTAAAGCATACAATTTATGGTGATGCGTTCACAATGTCTTGTGAAGACATAGAAACATTTATGGCTGCTAATGGTAGTGCTGAGGTTGTTAGATAGAGGTAAAAAAAATGATTATTGGTAAATTATCAGATTTATATCGTTATAAAGGTATTGCAAAAAATATTGATACTGCAATTAATTTCATTGAAACACACAATTTATTAGATTTACCAAAGGGTAAGACTATTGTCGATGGTGATAATGTATTTATTAATCGTGATACATATGTTGCTCGTCCTTTAGAGGACTGTTTCTTTGAAAATCATGAAAATTATATGGATATGCAAATCGTTTTAAAGGGAAAAGAAGGATTTGGATATACACATATTACTAATCCATCATTAAAAGTAATTTCAAAGTATAATCCTGAAAAGGATGTAACAAAATATGAATATAATCCTGAAGGTGCTGTATTTCATGTTTTAGAAGAAGGCTTTGCCCTAGTTTATACTGAGGATGTTCATTTAGCAAAGCTAGATGTTGATGGAAAAACTGTTGAAAAAGCTGTCATTAAAATTAAGATAGAAAAGTAAAAAGAAAAAGGAGAATATTAAAATGGCAAAAATTGTAACATTAGGTGAAATCATGTTAAGATTATCACCAGCTGGACAATATCGTTTTGTTCAAGCAGATGAATTTGATGTAATCTATGGAGGAGGAGAAGCAAACGTTGCTGTTTCATGTGCAAACTACGGACATGATGCATATTTCGTAACAAAGCTTCCAACTCATGAAATTGGTCAAGCTGCAATCAATTCATTAAGAAGATATGGTGTAAATACTAATTTCATCGCTCGTGGTGGTGAACGTGTAGGTATTTATTATGCAGAAACTGGTGCTTCAATGCGTCCTTCAAAGGTAATTTATGACCGTGCACACTCTTCAATTTCTGAAGCTAATCCAGAGGATTTTGATTTTGATGCAATTATGGAAGGTGCTGATTGGTTCCACTGGTCAGGAATTACTCCAGCTATTTCTGATAAGGCTGCTGAATTAACAAGATTAGCTTGTGAAGCTGCAAAGCGTCATGGCGTTACTGTTTCAGTTGACTTAAACTTCCGTAAGAAATTATGGACTTCTGAGAAGGCTATTTCTATTATGAAGCCATTAATGAAGTATGTTGATGTATGTATTGGTAATGAAGAGGATGCTGAACTTTGTTTAGGATTTAAGCCTGATGCAAATGTTGAAGCTGGTGAAACTGGTGCTGCTGGTTACCATAAGATTTTCGAGCAAATGGCAAAGGAATTTGATTTCAAGTATGTTATTTCAACATTACGTGAATCATTCTCAGCTACACACAATGGTTGGAAGGCTTTAATTTATAACGGAAAAGAATTCTATGAATCTAAGCGTTATGACATTAACCCAATTATTGACCGTATTGGTGGTGGAGATTCATTCTCTGGTGGTATTATTCATGGTTTATTAACTAAGAAGACACAAGGAGAAGCTTTAGAGTTTGCTGTTGCTGCATCAGCATTAAAGCATACTATTAATGGAGATTTCAATTTAGTATCTGAAGCTGAGGTTGAATCATTAGCAGGTGGTAATGCTAATGGACGTGTTCAACGTTAATATTAACTATTAAATAAGTTTTATATACGTATGATTTTTTTCATACGTATATAAATATATATGGAGGTTTTATGAAAATTGGTGTAAGATTACACGATTTTGGAAAATCTACTGCTTTAGAATTAGCAAAAAAAGCAAAAAATGTTGGTTTTGATTGTGTTCAACTTGTTTTAAATAAGGCTATTGAAGGTGAAACAGGACTTGCTGGTACCCTATCAAAGGAAAAAGCAAATTTTTATTACCAAACCTTTAAAAATGAAGGATTAGAAATTGCTATGCTTGGTGCTTATTTTAATCCTGTACATTCAAATAAAGAATTAGTTTTCAAAAATGTAGCTAAATTTAAGGAACATTTACAATTTGAAAATGATTTTGGTGCTAGCTTTGTAGGTAGTGAAACAGGTTCTTATAATGATGATAAATGGACCTATAATCCTCTAAATAGAACTGAAGAGGCTTTTCAAGAGGTAAAAAGAATATTTAAGGATTTGGCTAATACAGCTGAAATTTATAATTCTAATATTGCACTAGAGGGTGCTTATGGTCATTGTATGTATGAGCCTAAGGCACTAAAAAGATTAGTTGATGAAATTAATAGTGATAAGATATATTATATAGTTGATATTTATAATTATCTATCAATTGATAATTATATGAATCATACAAATATTTTTGATGAATGCATCAAATTATTTAATGATAGAATAGTTATCTTTCATATTAAGGATTTTGTTATTGAAAATGGTTCTTTAAAGCAATGCTGTATTGGTAAAGGAATGATGAACTTTGATTATATATTACCAATCATCAAAGAGAAATGTCCAAATGCTTATTTGATTTTTGAGGGTTCTAAGCCTGAGGATATGGAATATTCATTTAAATTTATACAGTCAAAAATAAATTAGGAGATTAACATGAAATTAGATGTTAGATATGCGAATCATCCAGATGATTCAAAAAAATATGATACAGAGGAATTAAGAAAGCATTATTTAATTCAAACAGTTTTTGAGGCTGATGAAATTGTATTTACATATTCTCATCAGGATCGTATGATTGCTGGTGGAGTTATGCCAGTTAATAAAGCTGTTGTTCTAGATTCTGCTGATGAATTACGTGCTGACTATTTCTTACAAAGAAGAGAAATGGGTTTTATTAATGTTGGTGGTAAGGGAAAAGTAACATTAGATGGAAAGGTATATGAAATCCTTCCAAAGGATGGAATGTACATTGGAATGGGTACTAAAGAGATTATATTTGAATCTTTAGATAAAAATAATCCAGCAAAATTCTATGTTAACTCATCTCCTGCACATAAAACATATCCTACAGTTTATATTAATTATGAAAAGGCTAATCATAAACCAATGGGCGATGAAGCTCATATGAATAAGCGTGTTATTAATCAATATATTCATAAGGATGTATGTCAATCTTGTCAACTTGCGATGGGAATGACTGAACTTGCTGTTGGTTCATCTTGGAATACAATGCCTTGTCATACTCATGAAAGAAGAATGGAAGTTTATTTCTATTTTGATTTCCCTGAAACTGAGCGTGTATTTCATGTAATGGGAAGACCAGATGAAACAAGACATATTATTATGGCTCCTGAACAGGCTGTAATATCTCCATCATGGTCTATTCATTGTGCATGTGCAACTATGAATTATACATTCATTTGGGGTATGTGTGGTGAAAACCAAGAATATGATGATCAAGATTGGTTCAAAACATCAGATTTAAAATAATTATTTAGGAGGAAAAGAAATATGAAAATGTCTGATTTTAGATTAGATGGTAAGGTTGCATTAGTTACTGGTGCATCTTATGGAATCGGCTTCAATATTGCATGTGGATTTGCAGAGGCTGGTGCTACTATCGTATTTAACGATATTAAGCAAGAATTAGTAGATAAGGGTTTAGCTGCTTATAAGGAAGCAGGTATTGAAGCTCATGGTTATGTTTGTGACGTAACTGATGAGGATGGTGTTAACGCAATGGTTGCACAAATTGAAAAGGAAGTTGGTGTTATTGATATTCTAGTTAATAATGCTGGTATTATTAAGCGTATTCCTATGTGCGAAATGACTGCTGCTCAATTCCGTCAAGTAATTGATATTGATTTAAATGGTCCATTCATTGTATCAAAGGCTGTAATTCCATCAATGATTAAAAAAGGTCATGGAAAAATTATTAACATTTGTTCAATGATGTCAGAATTAGGTCGTGAAACTGTTTCTGCATATGCTGCAGCAAAGGGTGGATTAAAAATGTTAACTCGTAATATTTGTTCTGAATATGGTGAGTTTAATATTCAATGTAATGGTATTGGTCCAGGTTATATTGCTACACCTCAAACTGCTCCATTACGTGAACGTCAACCAGATGGCTCTCGTCATCCATTTGATTCATTCATTGTAGCAAAAACTCCTGCTGGACGTTGGTTAGAGCCAGAAGAGTTAGCTGGTCCAGCTGTATTCTTAGCTTCTGATGCTTCAAATGCTGTTAATGGACATATTTTATATGTTGATGGTGGTATTTTAGCATATATTGGTAAGCAACCTAAGTAATTAATTTATAATATTTTTAGCAAGTCTATTCTTTAGGCTTGCTTATTTTTTTCTTTATATAGAAAATAAAATATGATATTATTAATATATGAGGTGAATAATATGGAGCTTTTAGGATTATTAATAAGCATATTCATATATCTAACGGCGTTTTTATTATTGTTTGGATATTCTGTATTAGTAATGTTTAATAAATATACTATAGCTAATAAATTTATTTTTATAGCTTTTATCCATTTATTATTTACTGTAATGTTTTTATCTTGGTCATTAATAGTAATGAATGGTGGATATGATATTGTATTTAGCTTGAGGATTGATTATTCATATTTACTTATATTGTTTATCCCAGCACTTATATTAATTGAATTTCAGGATTATAGGGTAAGAAAATGCTTAGTATCTGAATATAGTGGTATATTTAAGGTATCAAGATTTTTATTACCAACATTTGTTTTAATATTATTTTATGTTGGTACTTTAATTTTTTATTTTAATTGTCATTATTTTGCATTTTTGCAGTCAATATGAAATTTTATGTAGAATGTAAACGTTATCATATATGTAAAACTTTATATAAATGATAAATTATTGTAAAATAATTTTTAAAAGGTAAAGAGAGGTATGAGGTTATGAATGCAATAGTATCCGTAGTAGGAAAAGACGCTGTAGGAATTTTAGCAAATGTTTCAGCAGAATGTGCTAAATACAAAGCAAATGTTATTGAGGTTACTCAAACAATAATTGATGAGTATTTTGCGATGTTTATGATTATTAACATTGATAAATTATCAATTGAATTTAATTTTTTTGTTGATAAATTAGTTGAATTAGGAAAAGAAAAAGCATTAGAAATACATGTTATGCATGAAGATATTTTTAATCTAATGCACAAAATTTAATGGTGGTGCCCTATGTATAATAAGCAAGAAATAATGGAAACAATCAAAATGATTCAAGAACAAAACCTAGATGTTAGAACTATAACTATGGGTATATCATTAATTGATTGTATGGACACTGATATTAATAAATCATGTGAAAAAGTATATAATAAGATTTATTCTTATGCAAAGGATTTAGTTAAAACAGGAGAATCAATTTCAAAGAAATATGGTATTCCAATTATTAATAAGAGAGTTGCAGTTACACCTATCTCTATGCTTGTTGGTGTAAGTGGTGGTGATCCTGTTTTATATGCTAAAACATTAGATAGAGTAGCAAAGGATATTGGAATTAATTTCATTGGTGGATATTCAGCATTAGTTCAAAAGGGCTTTGCACCTGGAGAAAAGGAATTAATTGAATCAATTCCGAGAGCCTTAGCTGAAACTGATCTTGTTTGTTCTAGTGTTAATGTTGGTTCAACAAGAGCTGGTATTAATCTAGATGCTGTTAAGCTTATGGGACAAAAGGTAAGAGAAGCAGCAATTTTAACTAAGGATAACAATTGTATTGGTGCTTCTAAGCTTGTAGTATTTTGTAATGCTGTTGAGGACAATCCATTTATGGCTGGTGCATTCCACGGAGTTGGAGAGGCTGATGCTGTAATAAATGTTGGTGTTTCAGGTCCTGGTGTTGTAAGAGCAGCGATTGCAAATGCACCAAAGGATGCATCAATTGCTGATATTGCTGATATTATTAAAAAAACAGCATTTAAGGTTACTCGTATGGGACAACTTGTTGGTGTTGAGGCTTCAAAAATGCTAAATAAGCCATTTGGTATTGTAGATTTATCACTTGCACCTACTCCTGCAGTTGGTGATTCAGTTGCACATATTTTAGAAGAAATTGGTCTTGAGCAATGTGGTGCGTGTGGAACAACTGCTTGTCTTGCAATGCTTAATGATGCCGTTAAAAAGGGTGGAGTTATGGCTTCAAGCCGCGTTGGAGGCTTATCTGGTGCGTTTATTCCAGTAAGTGAGGATGCTGGTATGATTGCTGCAGCTGAATCAGGTGCATTAACAATTGAAAAACTAGAGGCAATGACTGCTGTATGCTCAGTAGGATTAGATATGATAATTATTCCAGGTGATACATCAGCTGAGGTTATTTCTGGTATTATTGCAGATGAGGCTGCAATAGGTATGATCAATTGTAAAACAACTGCTGTTCGTGTTATTCCTGCAATTGGTAAAAAAGATGGTGAATCTTTGAACTTTGGTGGATTATTAGGCTATGGCCCAATTATGAAGGTGTCAAAGGTTAAGCCAGATGTATTTATAAATCGTGGTGGACAAATTCCTGCTCCACTTAATAGCTTAAAGAATTAATTGAGATGCGTTTTAAAACGCATCCTTTTTTTCTATTAAAGAAAATGCTATAAACTATAGGTAGTTAAATGCTTTCATTTCTTGATTATTTATTTAAAATGCTTTATAATTTAACTAAAGAAAAGGAGCGATAATATGACATATCAAGAAAAAGTACAATTATGGAAAAATAATCCAAATCTAGAAAATTCTTTAAGAAAAGAATTAGAGGCCATGAATGAAAAGGAGCTTGAGGATGCATTTACTAATGACCTTGAGTTTGGTACTGGTGGCTTAAGAGGTGTTTTAGGTGCTGGTACAAATAGAATGAATATTTATATTGTAGCAAAAGCAACATTAGGTTTTGGTAGATATTTAATGAAGCAATCAAAGGTTGCTTGCTCTCGTGGTGTAGCTATTAGCCACGATAATCGTCACCAATCAAAGGAATTTGCAAGAATGTCTGCTGAGGTTTTATCAACTTTAGGCTTTAGAGTATTCTTATTTGAGGCATTAAGACCAACTCCAGAATTATCTTTTGCAGTTCGTCATTTTAAGTGTATTGGTGGTATTATGATTACTGCAAGCCATAATCCAAAGGAATACAATGGCTATAAGATTTATGATGAAACAGGTTGCCAATTGGTTCCTAAGGATGCTGATCAGGTAATTAAAGAAATAGAACAAATTAATGATTATTTTAACATTGATACAACCCAAAATCATGAATTGATTCAATATATTGGTAAGGAAGTAGATGAGGTTTATATAAATGAGGTAAAAAAGATTATTTTAAGACCTAATTTAAATAAAGACTTCAAACTAGTTTATACTCCACTTCATGGTACAGGACAAGTATTTGCTCCACAGGTATTACAAAGTGTTGGCTATGATGTTGTTCCACTTCCATGTCAAATGACATGTGATCCTGATTTTTCAGGAGTTAAGACTTCTAATCCTGAAAATAAGGAAGCATATGATGAAGCAATTTTACTTGCTAAAGCATTAGGTGCTAAAATTGTTCTTGCAACAGATCCTGATGCTGACCGTTTAGGTATCGCTGTTGAGCATAATGGAGAATACGTATTGTTTACAGGAAATCAAACTGCTGCATTAATATTTGATTATATTTGTAAAACAAGAAAGGAATTAAATACATTGCCAAAGGATGGCTATATGTTTACAACAAATGTTTCTTCAACATTACCAATTGCTATAGCTACAAAATATGGTTTAAAAACTGAAATTACTTTAACTGGATTTAAGTTTATTGGTGAAAAGGCTAGAGAAATGGAAACAACAGGAAGAGGTACATATGTATTTGGATTTGAAGAATCATATGGTTGCTTAGTTTCTGATTGTGTAAGAGATAAGGATTCAATTCAAGCAATTTTAATGCTATGTGAAACTGCTGCATATTATCGTGAAAAGGGAATGGATCTTGTTGATGCTTTAAATGCAATTTATGAAGAGTATGGATACTATAAAGAGGGTATTACAAATATCAGCCTAAAGGGCTTAGAGGGTCAAGCAAAGATTCAACGTATTATGAATTATTTTAGAACAACAGATATAGCATTAAAGGGCTTTAATATTCTTGCTAAGGATGATGTAAAGCTTGGAGTAAAGGAAGATTACGTTAATGGTAAGAATGAAAAGATTAATTTACCTTCAAGCAATGTAATTAAATATTATCTAAATGATAATATGTGGTTTGTATTACGTCCATCTGGAACAGAGCCTAAATTAAAGGTATATTATGGAGTAAAGGGTAATAGTTTAGCTGATGCCGATAGTAAGCTAGAGGCTTTATCAAAAGAAGTATTATCAATCGTTGACCTAATTAAGTAAAAATTCTATATATTATATAAGGCATAAATCAATCGATTTATGTCTTTTTTTTTATATATTTTTGCCTTATTATTCGCTATTTTATTTGTATGTGGAAATATATACTATTGCTATGAACTATATAGAAATAATTTTATTAATTGATTTAGCTATTCATATAATATTAGTTATTATTACAAATTATATTTTTAAGAGAAAAACAAGATATTTTCTTTTAGCAATATCATGTATAATAAATCTTTTATATATGCTAGCATATATTCTTATTCCCTATTTAATAGAATCATATAAATATTTACTTATTTTATTGATTTCTATTATTCCTTTTGTGAGTAAGAATATAATTTTATGCTTATATCAGCTTATTCTATATTTGTTTTTAAATTTTACTTTGGGAGGTTTTTCACAAATTCTATATCAAACTATTAATAATTTTTATTCAGTATGTATTAGTGTAGGTGTTTTCTATTTTGTTTTTATTCTACTAGCATTATACAAAAAAACTCATTATACAAGTAATAAATTATTATATGACATATTAATCATTGATGAAAGGAGAAAATATTATTTAAAAGGCTATTGTGATACAGGTAATTTTTTATCAACTGATAATAATGTACCTATAGTATTTATTAATTCTAAATATAAAATCGGTAAGCTAAAAAAGGAAATAGAAATAAGAACTGTATCATTAGTTAAAACAATAAAAATATATAAGGTTAATGCATTTTTGATAAAAGTAAATAAAAGATATGTAAAAAAGGATGTTTATATAGCCTTTACAAATATGAATCATATGGCTATGTTTGGACTTAATCTATTAGGAGGATAAAATGTTATTTTTTAAGATTTTTAAATGCTTTTTTAAAAAAATTGATGAAGTTAACTATCTATATAATCAATTATCTTTACCTGAACCATTATCAGATGAAGAAGAAAGAAAGTATGTTCTTGAATGTATGAATGGGAGTATAGAAGCAAGAAATTACTTAGTTGAGCATAATATGAGGCTTGTGGTTTTTATTGCTAAAAGATTTGAATCTCCTAAGGTGCTATTTGAGGATTTAATATCAATAGGTTCTATGGGATTAATTAAAGGTGTAGAAACATTTAGATTGGATAAAAATATAAAGCTTGGCACATATGCGTCAAGATGCATTGAAAATGAAATATTAATGTTTTTAAGGAAAATTTCAAAACAAAAGGTAGAAATATCTTTAGATGAACCACTTAATATTGATGGTGATGGTAATGAATTACTGTTATCTGATGTTATAGCAACACCTGAACCTCATGCTTTAGATGAGGTATTAAAGGATGAAAAGGAAAAATTGATGTATCAGGCAGTTGAAAGGTTAAAGCCACGAGAAAGAGAAATTATTGTTATGAGATTTGGCTTATATAATACTAAGGAATATACACAAAAGGAGGTTGCTGATGCATTAGGGATATCTCAATCCTATATATCACGCTTAGAAAAAAGAATTATGGTAAAGCTAAAGGATGATATTGAAAGAAAAATAACTCTTGAAGCAAAATAATGTATAAAAATTCAGTAAGATTTCCATATTAAAAATAAGGAAAGGAAAGATACTATTGTATAAGGTGGAAATTACAGGAGTAGACACATCAAAGCTTAAGGCGTTATCTAGTAGTGAACAAAAAATCCTATTAGAAAAAATAAAAGCAGGTGATATGAAAGCAAGAGAAAAGATGATAAATGGAAATCTAAAGCTTGTTTTAGCAGTGCTAAAAAAGTTTAATAATAAAAAGGAACCATTAGATGATTTGTTTCAGGTTGGATGTATTGGACTTATGAAGGCAATTGATAATTTTGATTTAATCCATAATGTAAAATTTTCAACCTATGCCTGTCCTATGATAATAGGTGAGATTAGAAGATATTTAAGAGATACAGGTGCAATACGTGTTTCAAGAAATTATAAGGATATTGCTTATAAAGCATTAGCGTATAAAGAAAAATATATGATGGATAATCATAAGGAACCTACATTAAATGAAATATCTAATGAAATTGGTGTGGATGGTGTAGATATTGTCATGGCACTTGAGGCTATTCAGGATACGATTTCAATGTCAACACCAATTTATGATAATGGTGGAGACGTTATAGAGCTTGAAGATCAAATATGTGATAGTAATAATCCATTTGAAAGCTTTTTGAAAAATAATATGATAAAGGAAGCATTTTCTATATTATCACAAAGGGAAAAAACTATTATTTATGACAGATACTATTTAGATAAAACTCAAATGGAGATAGCAGAAGAGCTTAATATTAGTCAAGCACAAGTGTCAAGATTAGAAAAAAATGCATTAAAGGAAATGTATGATTTCATGAAATAATTATTTTAAAAGTTTCAATATTAAATTGAAGCTTTTTTATTTTTACATTTGTTGTATACAAAATTTGAAAAATATTAATATATAGTATATAATAATAAATACTAAATGAGCATGCATTTCTAGGAGGATTACTTTATGAAAAAGTTTTCTCAATGTCTTTTGTGTAAGTATGTCTTTGGACGTACATGTAAGCTTTCAAATAAATATATTTCTGATGATATTTATAATAATGATGTTAAATGTGAATTTTTTAAATCACTTTCCGATGAGGATTGTGATATTGATGATTCTTGTTGTTCAGAAAGCAAAAGATATAAGGATAGTATAAATTAGTGATATAGTTTTCTTTGCTTGAAAAAGAAAATGACGTATGATATAATTTTGCGGAGGTGTTTTACGTGAATATTTGGCATGATATTGATTCAAATAGAATAGGAAAAGAAGAATTTATTGCTTGCATTGAAATTCCTAAAGGAAGCAAGAAAAAATATGAATTAGATAAAAAAACTGGAATGATAATTTTGGATAGAATTTTATATACATCTACACACTATCCTGCAAATTACGGCTTTATTCCTAGAACATATTCTCAGGACCATGACCCACTTGATGTGTTAGTTTTGTGTGATGAGATTTTTGATCCATTAGTATTAGTTAGATGTACTCCAATTGGAGTGGTAAAAATGATTGATGAGGATGAATGTGATGAAAAGATTATTGCTGTATGCTTAAACGACCCATCAATGAATTGTTACAAGGACATTTCAGATTTACCACAGCATTTATTTGATGAAATTACACATTTCTTTACTGTATATAAAACACTAGAAAATAAACAAACTATGGTTACAGAAATATGCGGTAGAGAGGAAGCAGTTGAAATTATTTCGCAAGCAATCGATGCATATAAAGAAATTTTTTTAGTAGATAAAGGAGAATAAAATGGCATTAACAGCAGGAATTGTAGGATTGCCAAATGTTGGAAAGTCTACATTATTTAACGCAATAACAAAGGCAGGAGCATTAGCTGCAAATTATCCTTTCGCAACTATTGAGCCTAATGTCGGAATGGTAGAGGTACCAGATGATAGATTATATAAATTATCTAGTATGTATAATCCTAAAAAAACAACACCGGCAGTATGTGAATTTACGGATATTGCTGGATTAGTAAAGGGCGCATCTAAGGGTGAGGGCTTAGGTAATCAATTTTTAGGTAATATTAGAAATTGTGATGCAATATTAGAGGTTGTAAGATGCTTTATCGATTCTAATGTTACACATGTTGAGGGTTCAGTTGATCCAATTAGAGATGCAGAAATTATTAATCTTGAATTAATTTTAGCAGATTTAGAATCTGTTGAAAAAAGAATACCTAAGATTGAAAAGAAGGCTCAATCTAAGGTTGATGATGCTCCAATTGAATATCAATTACTAAAAAGAATAAGAG
>JALEQD010000063.1 GCA_022768655.1 Anaeroplasma sp. | reverse complement strand
TTAAATGATACATTATTATGTATTTCAACATCTGGTCATTCATTAAACTGTGTATATGCTGCAAAGGTTGCAAAAGCATTAGGTATGTATGTAGTATCATTAACTGGTAAAAAGGATTCTAAGCTACTAGAATTATCTGATATTACAATTCAAGCACCAGAAGAAGAAACATATAAGATTCAAGAATTACATTTACCAATATATCATGCAATATGCTTAGCATTAGAAAATGAATTCTTTAATGAAGAGGAGTAAAATATGGAAGCAATAATATTAGCTGGTGGCTTTGGTACAAGACTTCAAAGCGTTGTATCAGATGTTCCAAAGCCAATGGCACCAATAGGTAATGTTCCATTTTTATCTTATATTTTAGATGAACTTGTAGAACAAGAATTTGATAAGGTTATTTTAGCAGTAGGATATAAAAAGGAAGTAATAATGGATTACTATGGTGATTCATATAAGGGTATGAAAATATTATATTCTATTGAAAATGAACCACTTGGAACTGGTGGCTGTGTAAAAAAAGCAATGGAGCTATCTGAAGATGATTTTGTTTTTGTAATTAATGGTGACACATTCTTTAAAATTAATTATAAAGAAATGGCAAAAACAAACAAAATTTCTATCGCATGTAGAAAAATGTTTAATTTTGATCGCTATGGCGAGGTTAAAATTAAAAATGGAATTATTCAAGCATTTGAAGAAAAAAAACATGTTGATGAAGGATATATAAATGGTGGTATATATTATTTACCATCAGATATCTTTACAAGATATCATCTTGATAAGAAATTTTCTATGGAAAAGGATTTCTTTGAGGTATATATGAAAGAATTAAATATCTATGCATATAAATCATATGATTATTTTATAGATATTGGAATTCCAGAGGATTATTATAAATTTATTGAGGATAATAAAAATGAATAAAGCATTATTTCTTGATAGAGATGGAATAATTAATATAGATTATGGACATGTTCATAAAATAGAGGATTTTAAATTTACTGATTTCATATTTGATTTTTGTAAAAAATATTATGATGAAGGCTATATGCTTATTGTTGTTACAAATCAAGCAGGAATAGGAAAAAAGCTATATACTGAAGAGGATTTTATAATTCTTAATAAATGGATGGAAGAACAATTTATTAAGCATGGCATAAATTTAACAAAGGTTTATTATTGTCCTCATACTCCACAGGATATGTGCGACTGCAGAAAACCAAAGCCTGGTATGTTTTTAAAGGCAATAGAAGAATTTGATATTGATCCAAATAGCTCAGTAGCTATTGGGGATAAGATGAGTGATTTAGAGGCTGCAAATAAAGCAGGAATAAAAACATTAATATTTAAAAAAACTAGATATGAAGAATATCCAGTTGATTTTGAATATATTAAACTTTAATTTATAGGAAGGTGTTTATCAAATGGATAGGATTTTACATATTCCTAACTATTATAAACCTCATATTGGTGGCATTGAACAAACATGTCACGACATTGTTGATTCACTTGCTGGTGCATATGAACAAAAGGTATTATGCTTCAGTGAGGATGAACAAGACAAATGTGAGATAATAGATGGTGTAGAGGTTAGAAAATGTGGTGTATGGAAAAAAGTATTATCACAATCTATTTCTTTTTCATATAAAGAAGCATTAGATGAATATTTTAATAATTATAAACCAAATATTGTAATATTTCATTATCCAAATCCATATGTTGCACATTATTTATTGCCATATCTAAAGGATAATAATATTCGTTTTATCCTTTGGTATCATATGGATATAGTAAAACAAAAGTTTATTCGTAAGTTTTTTGATCTACAAACAAAAAGATTAATTAATCGTGCAAATCAAATTGTTACAACATCACCAATCTATAAAGAAAAATCAAAATTTTTAAAAAATGTTCAAGAAAAGGTAATTGTTATTCCAAGCTGTATTAATGAAAAAAGATTAATATTAACTGATGCTGAAAAGGATAAAGCTATAAAATTAAAAGAAGAACTAAAAGATAAAAAGATTGTATTTTCTTTTGGTAGACATGTAAAATATAAAGGCTTTCGTTATTTAATTGAAGCATCTAAATATTTAGATGAAAGCTTTAAAATTTTTATTGGTGGTACTGGACCATTATTAGAAAAAAATAAGAAATTAGCATTTGGTGATAATAAGGTTGAATTTTTAGGAAAATTATCAGATTCTGATTTAAAGGTATATTTATCCATTATGGATATATATGCCTTTCCATCAATAACTAAAAATGAAGCATTTGGTTTAGCACTTGCTGAAGGTATGTATTTTAAAAAGCCAGCAGTTACATTTACAATTGAAGGTTCAGGTGTGAATTATGTTTCAATCAATAATGTGACTGGGTTAGAAGCAGAAAATAGAAATTCATTAGATTTTGCAAGATGTATCAATGAATTAGGAAAAAATGAAAAAATGAAAGAAGAATATGCTTTAAATGCTTATAAGCGAGTAGAAGAGCTTATGCTATTTAAAGATTTCAAGATAAATTGCTTAAATTTATTAAATGATAATTAAGAAACTTCAAGGCTGAAGTTTCTTTTAAACTATATGAATTTACGTTGTACTGGGAGGCAATAATGAATATAGTAAAAAATAGAAAACATTATTTAATATATACGTTTTTAATTGCTTTAATATCATCATTGTTGTGGGGATATGGTGGAATGTTTTCACTCGGAATAATGATGATTTTATGTGCTATAGTATTATTTATTTCTAATGATATAAAACTTGCCCTTCCATTCTTTATAAACTTTATTTTTGTTAATGGTACTGTTGCCGCAACAACAAATATATCAATAGGTACAATTGTTGGTGTAATACTTTTAGTAGCTGTAATTTTAGTATATTTGATACGTAATAAGGTTAAATTTACACTTGGTAAATTCGGAATACCTATACTTATAATGGCAATATTATTTTTTATCCCAATTTTTTGGAGTGGTGCAAAAGAATTTAGTTATATTTTTTTGTATTTAGCATGGTCTGGCTATTTTGTAATATATATCTTTATTGTTTGTTCTGTTAAAAAAGATATTAAAGAAGAATTAGCAATGTCAATGGAAGGCTTAAGTATTTTACTTTCTCTTGAAGGTATTCTTTCAATATTAAGAATAGCTTCAACAACAGGGAATTTCCGTGACATTTATACACTAGGATGGGGAATCTGTAATGAGGCTGGAATTATGTTAATTCTTGCTTTACCATTTACTTTTTATAGACTTTACAAAAATTTTTTAAAGAAAGAATGTTTATATGATTTATTTGTTTTAATTCTTTCAATGGTTGGGGTTTTAGCAACCCTAAGTCGTGGTGCTTATATGTTCGCACTTGCTGAAGGATGCTTTTTATCTTTATATTTTTTATGGAAAAAAGGCTACAAGAAAATATTTTACATTGCATTATCTTCAGGAATACTTGCAATAATTGCATTCGTTTACATCAAATATGATTGGGTTTTAAAGCATGCGATTGATGCAATCGATGACAATGGTAGATTTGAACTATATGAAAAAGCATTATCAATTATAAAACGTAATCCCTTATATTTTTTATTTGGAGCTGGTATGCCATTTGATGTTGATATAAAGGATGCTGTTATAGTTTGTCATTCTACTTTATATGAAACTTTGGCATGTGTAGGTATTGTTGGTCTTATTGTTTTAATTATTCATTTATATCAAAAATATCTATTTGTTATTAAAAATAAAAATATATTAAATAGCATGCTATTAATAGGCTTTATTGTTATAGATATTTATGGATTAATAGATAATACATACCATATGTACTATTTTATGATGATTTTAATGATTATATTGGCAATAATTGAAAAAACTAATAAAGAAGAGGAGGCTTCAATATGAAAAGGAAGTTTTATTTAATTGTTTTGTTTTTATTAGTTTTTTTTGCTGCGTGGCTATCTGCTAATCCATATATATTTGAAACAAGAACCAGAGATTATAATCCAGATGTTATTTTTTCTGAAGAGGTTGATGTAAAAGAATTAAGATTAAAATTTGATTATTCAGAAGGAAAAAGTGCAGATGATGCTATGCTTGGTAGTGTAGAAGCTAAATACGGATTTGAACATAATAATGATATTAACGCTATTGTTCCATTTTTCGTATCCTTAAGAAGTAATTCTTCTGACTTTCAATCAAAGGTTCAAAGAAGTTTTAATACAAATTTATCATATAAAGAATACTATGGTCCATCAAAGAATAATTTTTTAGAAACTGATTTAATAAAAAATTCATATAATTATTTATTAGATAATAAATATTTGTCAAATTATTCTGATAGTTTATTCTATTTTTACGAATATGATTATCAAGAAGATTTAATGGTTGGAATAGATTATGAGGCTATAAATAGATATGGATTAATTACTTCTAACCTAGCATATAAGAATTTAACAAAAAAAGAAATTGATAATCTTGATGATAGTTTTAATAATGATGCATTATTAGTTCCTACAATTGAAGAAAAATCATTTATTATATCTAAAGAAGAAATAGATTTTCAACTATCATCTATTCAAAATAAAGTAATATTTTCAAATTCAACTGAGCTATTTTCTTATTTATTATCTAAATATGATGATGTAGATATAGATGATGCTTTAGTGGTTTTAGAAAACGAAATATTAAATAAATTTGACAATATTGGATTAAATTCAATTTCATTAGATGATATAGTAAATGAAAAAAGATTATTAATTTATAATATATCTATCCCTCAAAATGTTAATGAATTTGTGATTAGTTATAATTCAGTAACTGGTATGGATAGTAGATATGAATATCCTTTATATGAATTTAATTTTAATTTAAATAAGAAAAACTATCAAAATATCGAAAATGTTAAAGTTGATTTGATATTATGTGATGATGTACCTTTCGTTAATTTTACTATTTTAAATTTGAAGAAAGAAGGACATGTATTCTCATACGAATCAAATGAATTACCAATAGAATTTAAATATTTCTTTTCGAAGGTAGAAGAAACTCAAAAAACATTTGATACTTTTATGGTTGAAGTATCTGGGTATGCTAAGTATATAATTATTCCATTATTATTTTTGATACTTTTATCAGGTTGTATTTTATTTTTAGTTAATAAATTATCTTATATGAAAAATAATGGTGGTTTATCTTTTAAACAAGTGATTTCAACTATTTATTCATATATTATTTCTAATATACCGGAGCTTTTAACATTCTATTTGATTGGATTTAAATTTTATACATTGTATGTTGGTGACTCTAGTTTTAATATTATTAATTCTATTTTTGTTCTGGTATTTATTTTTTTCTGTGGTATTTACTTTTTGATTAATACCAGAAATAGTATAAATTATCTGAAATTTATATTATATTCAATTCTAGCTCTTCTTGCTGCATGGGCTTCAAAAGATTATGTATTTATTATGCTTTTAGCTTTGGGTGCATGCTTTGTGAAAAAGGGACCAAAAGAGTATTGTAGGTCAATGTATATATCTATTACTATTATGTTTATAGTAACATTACTACTATGTGCTTTTGGAACACTTAAAAATGATGTTTTCTATATATGGAATATTGGAGATTTTGAACCTACTGAAACAAAGAGAAATTCATTAGGATTTGGACATCCAAATACAGTATCTTTATTCTTGTTTGTTGGCATATCATGCTATATTTTATATAACAAGCCTAGTTGGACTGCAAGAATATTTGGTATTATTTTAGTATATGGATGCTATTATTATACACATTCTAGAACTGGGTGCATTACATTATTCATACTAATAATTTTAGATACTTTATCTGATTTTATTAAATTAAAAGGAAGATGGCGTTATATATTTTCTTTCTTATTTATTGGTTTTACTGCTGCGACATATCTAATGGCAATAAGATTTGGATATGTTGGAAATAAACTTAATGATATATTAAGTGGAAGATTAACATTGATTCACGATGGATTTATACACTATGATTGGGTAACTTTAAGGGGTATTCCTGAATTTAATTTGATAATTGATAACTTATATATGAATGTTATTTTCTATGAAGGCTTTATAACATATGGTGTATATGCATTATTGTATACAATCACAGCAATTAAAGTGGTAAAGAGTAATAATACAAAATATTTAGCTGTTTTAATTACATATTTTATATTCTCAATGTTTGAAGCAACCTTAATGAGCTATTCAACAGCTTTCTTTATACCAATTTTATTTATATCATCATTAAGTGATAAATATATGATAGATGGTAAAATTAAAGATGAACTATTAAATGATAGAGTAATATTACATATTGTACCCGAAATAGAAATGGCTACATTAGATAATAATCAAAAAAATATTATTCTTGTTACTTCAAAAAATTCTAAAAAAGAAGTAAAGGATAATGTTGAAATTTATTATAATAAAGGATATATTTATATTGTTGTTATTTTAATTGTATTTATGAAAAAATATGGTATCGATAAAATAAATGTAATTAGTCCTAATAATAGTGTATTACTTGCATTATTATCTATAAATATGCAAGCAAAAGATATTTATATTGATGCAAAGGATGGCTTTTTGAAAAAGCAATTATCTAAAAAATATAATATAAAAAATGAATTACTGGAGGTGTAAGCTTGAATACAATTTATATAAATGGTAAATATTTATCTCAAAAATTAACAGGTGTACAAAGATATGCCAGAGAAATAGTTTATGAATTTGAAAATAATTCCATTTATAAAGATTACAGCTTTTTAGTTGTATGTCCTAAGGATGCAGTAATTCCTTTAGATTATAAGCATGTTAAATATGTAAAAATAAAAGGAAGTGGATATTACTTTGAGCAATTTACACTTCCAAAATATATAAAGAAAAATAAAGGTAAAATATTATTGAATTTGTGTAATTTAGCACCAATAAAATTTCCGGGTGCTTGTACAATACATGATCTAAATTTAATAGATAATAAAGAATTTTATAGCTTTTTATATCGATTTGTTGTTAAGTATATAACAAAACGAAATATAAAAAGATATGATCCTATATTTACAGTATCTAACTTTTCAAAAAAAAGAATAGAGGATTACTATAATGTAAAAAATGTAGTAGTAACATCAAATGGTGTAAGAGAAAAAGAAGTAGTAGATATTGATAATCAAAAATTAAAATTTGATAGACCATATTTTTTTACTGTTGGAAGTATGAACAAAACAAAAAATTTAAATTACATAATTGATGCTGCAAAACAAAATCCAGAATATTTGTTTGTTATTACTGGTGGTGCTGGTAATATTTATTCAGATGAAAGCTTAGAAAGCCTTGATAATGTTATTTTTACAGGGTATTTAGGTGATAAGGATATTAATTATTTATATAGTAAATGTGAGGCATTTATTTTACCAAGCTTTTATGAGGGCTTTGGTATTCCACCACTTGAGGCAATAGCTTGTGGCTGTAAGAGAATAATTCTATCTGACATAGAAGTGTTTAGGGAATGCTATGGCGATTATGTAAGCTATTGCGATCCAAATAATGTTAATACAATTAAACCATTGTTAAAGGAATCTAAAATTATTACAGAAGATGAAAGAAATGAAATACTTTCTAAATATACATGGTTTAATGTATCAAAAATAATATTTGATAGCATAAAGGAAAAAATATGAAAGTTTTATTTATAACTAATGTACCATCTCCATATAGAGTAGATTTCTTTAATGAAATTGGTAAATATGTTGATTTAACAGTATTATTTGAAAGAAATAATGCTAAATCAAGAAATGATGAATGGATGAGTAATAATTTTAAAAATTTCAAATATCATTTTTTAAAGGGCATAGAGTATGGTGATGATGCAGTTATTTCATTTGAAGCCAAAAAATATTTGAAGGATAAATATGATATTGTTTTATTTGGTAATTATCATACTATTAATTCCATTATTTCATCAAGATATTGTATTAAGCATAAAATACCATATGGATTAAGTATTGATGGTATTTTTAAGCATGAAAATGAAAATAAATTCAAATTAAAGCTTAAAAGAAAAATGTTTTCTAATTCTGAATTTTTAGTCACTACAGGTGATTATAGTGTTGATGTAAATAAATATTATGGTGGTATGAATAATTATATTTATCCATTTACATCGATTCATTCATCCTATGTAATAGATAAACCAATTACAATTGAAGAAAAGACAAAATTAAAAGAAAAGCTTGGCTTAAAGAAAAAAACAATATTGTTTGTTGGTCAGTTTGTTCATAGAAAAGGAATTGATCTATTATTTCAAATTTATTCTAAGCTAGAAGAATATGAGCTTGTTATGATTGGTGGTAATTTAAGTGATGAATATATTAAATTAAAAGAATCTATGGGCTTAAATATAAAAACTATAAGCTTTTTGGATAAAAAAAGCTTAGAGGAATATTATTTAGCATCAGATGTATTTTTACTTCCAACAAGAGAAGATCAATGGGGATTGGTGATAAATGAGGCACTTGCGAAAGGATTACCTGTTGTATCATCAAATATGTGCCTTGCATGCCATGAAATGCTTGCAGGCTGTGGTGAAATGGTTGATGTATTAGATATTGATAAATATGTAGATTGCATAAAAAACATATTGACATTACCATATGATAAATATTATGAAATGCAGACTAATGCGATTAATATTAGTAAGGAATACACAATTGAAAAAATGGCTAAAAGACATTTAGAAATATTTGAGGATGTAATATCTAAAAGATAATGAGCTTAGGAGGTGAAGCTATGGAAGAGGGTAAAAGATTTACCAAAAATATACTTATTGTTACAATAAGTAATATTATTAGGCTTGTTGCCGGTATGGCAATTGGACTAGTTATTCCTAAGTTTTTATCTATTGAGGATTATGGTTATTATAAAACATATACCCTATATATGACATATATAGGTTTATTTTCCTTAGGATTAATAGATGGTATATATTTGAAATATGGTGGTAAGGATTATAATGAATTAGATAGAAATAAATTTAGATGCTATATAAAGGCATTATTTTATTTACAGCTAATCATATCTGTTATTATCTTTGTAGTATCATTTTTCTTTTTTAAGGGTGAATCAAAGATTATATTTATAAGTATCGCAGTTAATCTAACTGCTCAACAGCTACTTACATATTTTGCATCTGTTTCACAGCTTTCAAGTCAGTTTAATATATTATCAATTTTTAATATATTTTGGAGTATATTAACCTTAATTGGTGTAGGATTAATATATATTATTCCTAATGCAAATTATTTTATTTATATTATTATTGTTGTTTCAACTAATTACATTTTACTTTTATATTATTTTATTAAATATAAAGAAATAATATTTGGCAAATCTAACAGCATAAGAAGTGAAAAGGATGAAATCATATCACTAATTAAGCTAGGACTTCCACTATTAATCGCAAATTTAGTATCAACACTAATATTAAGCTGTGATCGTATATTTGTTGAAAGATTATATGATACAAATATATATGCATTTTATTCATTTGCATACAGCCTTTTTTCTATCGCAAATACATTTATAACTGCAGTATCAATGGTTTTATATCCAATGCTAAAGAAAATGAATGGCGACAAAGTAAAGGATAATTATAATAAGGCAATAGCTTTGATGCTTATGGTTGTATTTGGTGGTCTAGCATTATATTTTCCACTTGATGCATTTATAAGATGGTATTTAGAAAAATATATTGATTCTTTATTGATTTTTAAAATAATACTTCCAGGCCTTGCAGTATCATCTTGCATAACAGTTGTTATGCAAAATTATTACAAGGTTGCAAATAAAAATTTATCATTTTTTATTAAAAGTCTGATTATTTTAATATGTGCTATTATTTTAAATATACTTGCTATAGTATTATTAAAAGAACCAATGTATATTTCAATAGCTTCTGTTATATCCTTATTTTTATGGTATTTCTTATCAGAATTCTTCTTTGTAAAAGAATATAAGGCAAATCCAATTAAAAATATAAGCTTCTTATTTATTTTAACTCTAGCATTTTATTTAACATCATTTTTACTTAATGTATGGTTAGGCTTTATTGTTTATATTTTTGTACTAATTATTTTAATGTTTGCTTTTTATCATGAAATTATATTAAAAATATTAAATTCTATTATTAAACGTAAATGACAATTAAAAAAATACAATGGGGAGTATTGTAGTATGATTGAGCATGGAATTCAAATCGCATCCTTATGTATGATGCTTGTTATAACGATTAATTTTTTTATACATAAAAGATTACCTTTAAGATCAACTAGGTTTTTTACCTGTTTTATTGTTTTTGGATTATTTAATATAATAGTAGAATTTTTTACATTATATACTATAACACATCTAGATACAGTACCTGCTTGGTTTAATAGGTTTGTTCACCAATTATTTATAGGGTCAATAGATATAATTGTCATGATGTTATTTTTATATATAGATTCTAGAGCTAGAAAACAAAAAAAATATAGTAAAAAAGAATTAATAATTAGAATAATACCCATAATCATAACAGTATTATTAATTATTTTTGGTGATTTAGAATATTATGTTGGATTAGATGGATATTATTCTTATGGATTTATGGCTAATACAATATATACATTTGTAGTAATATATATTGTATTATCTATAATTTTTATTATCAAATATAATAAAAGATTTACAAAATATGAAAAAATCATGATTTTACTTGCAATTTCATCATGGGTAATAATTACGATAATTCAATATTTTAATCCTACATGGTTGTTATCAAGTCTAGCAATTGTGCTTATGACTCAATTTATTTATATGTCATTTGAAAATTCTGATAAGTTTTTAGCAGATGGTAAAGGTCTTGTTTTTGATAGAAATGCATTTGAAATAATGATTGAAGAATTTATTGAAAAAAATAAATTATTCTACATTTGTAATGTAACCTTAGTTAATAGTGAATCATTATCATCTATCATAGGTGAAGAAGAATCACAAAAATTATTTGAATCATATGTTGAAAATAATTTATGTAATCTAAATGGTAAATGTTTTTATTCTAAGGATAAAACAGTTAGTATTGTTTTTGAAAAGAAAAATGATTATGATAAATTTGTTAGCTTAAAACTAAATAATATATATGATTATAATTATACAAATTATAAGCTAGTATTAAATAGAAGAAATATAGAATTTGATAAGGAATATGAATCATTTGCCGAGGTTGTAAAAGAACTAGATAAGGTAGTAGATAAAATATCAGGATATAAGGACAATAAAATATATTCTATTTCATTTAATGATATTTATTATATTGAGGCAGTAGATAATCAAACATTTATTTATACAAAAAATTCATTTTATGAATCAAAGGAAAAGCTATATCAAATAGAATCTAGCTTAAATGAAAATTTTATTAGATGTTCAAAATCAATGATTTGTAATTATAAAAAAATAGTATCAATCGAAAAAGAAAAAAATAGTAGATTACGTGCTAATCTATCTAATGGAGAAACTATTATTGTTTCAAGAGGATATACCAAGGAATTAAAGAATATTGTTTAATTGTTACTAATTATTTTGAAATTATAATACTATAAATAATTAGAAAAAAATATTATTTCAGTTGAATAACTACCATTACAATGGTACAAAAATGTTAGAGATGGTAAAGTAAATAAAGAAATAATTATATATCATGGTTCAAAAAATATAATTGAAATACCAAAATATGGTAACGGCTCAATGAGAAACATTATTAAAGCTTGCTAAAACACTAGATTGTTCTGTGGAAGATTTATTAAAATAATATTTTGTATTTATCTATTTGATGATAAATTATAAAAAAGAAGAATATATTTATTTAATGACATCATTGCTAATTAGCTTTGATGTTTTTTATTTGCATTATTTGTTTTAATGTATATTGTTAATTATGTAAAAATACTAAATGCTATTGCATTTTACTTCTAAAATTATGCATTTTACATTTTTTTTATAGAATAATAATAAAAAATAATTAAAATGATAGTGTAAAAATTTTTGGGAGGTATGTTTATGAATAATATAATTGAAATTAGCAATCTAAGTAAAAGCTATAATGATTTATTAGCAGTATCAGATATTAGCTTTAAAGTTAAAGAAGGAGAATTCTTTGCTTTTTTAGGAGTTAATGGTGCTGGAAAATCAACAACAATATCAATTATGTGTGGTCAATTATCAAAAGATTCAGGAGAGGTTATAGTTAATGGTCATAATCTTGATAAGGACATTGATAAGGTGAGAAAGGATATTGGAGTAGTATTTCAAGCATCTGCATTAGATAAACCATTATCAGTTAAGGACAATTTAAAATATAGAGCAGGTTTATATGGAATTTGTGGTGCTGAATTTGAAAAAAAATTGAATGAACTATGTAAATTATTTGATTTAGATGAAATACTTAATAGACCAATTAAAAAGCTTTCAGGTGGTCAAAAAAGAAGAGTTGATATTGCAAGAGCTTTATTACATGATCCTAAGATATTAATTTTAGATGAACCAACAACTGGATTAGACCCACAAACTAGAAAAAATGTATGGGATGTAATTCATAAGCTAAGAAAGGAAAGAGGTCTAACAGTATTTTTAACTACACATTATATGGAAGAGGTTATTGATGCTGATTATGTTGTTATATTAGATAGTGGCAAAATAGTGGCAGAAGGTACGCCTATTGATCTAAAAAATAAATATACAGGCGATTATATTACATTTTATAATGTTGAAGAGGATGTAATTAAAAATATGAATTTGAATTACACAAAAATTAGAGGCGGATACCGTGTTGAGGTTGAAAATACTAAAATGGCAACAAAGCTAGTTTTGGACAATCCTGATTTATTTGTCGATTATGAAATAACAAAGGGTAAAATGGATGATGTATTTTTAGCTGTAACTGGAAAGGATTTAAAGGGAGGTAACTAAAATGAAAGTGTTGTTAAGTTTGATTAAAAGAAATACAAAGCTTTTCTTCAAGGATAAAGCAATGTTTTTAACATCATTGATTACACCATTAATCTTGATTTTGTTGTTTGTTACATTCTTAGGTAATGTATATCGTGATTCATTTAACTCAAGTCTTCCTGAAGGAATGAATATTTCTAAAAGCTTAATTGAAGGATTTATTGGTGGTTGGTTATTTTCTAGTTTATTATCAGTATCATGTGTAACAATTGCGTTTTGCTCTAATTTACTAATGATACAGGATAAAGCAGATGGAATTTTGCCTGATTTGACAATTGCACCAATTAAGAAAACTACTCTTTCTCTTGGATATTTTATTTCATCAGCATTGGTAACATTAATTATTTGCTATCTTGCATTAATTGTAGGCTTTATTTATTTAGCTTGTGTTGGTTGGTATTTATCATTTGTTGATGTAATATTAATTATTATTGATGTATTCATCTTAGTATTATTTGGTACATCATTATCATCATTAATTAATTATTTCTTAAAAACACAAGGACAAATGTCAGCAGTAGGTACATTAATTAGTACAGGCTATGGATTTATATGTGGTGCTTATATGCCAATGAGTCAGTTTGGAATTACTTTACAAAGAATATTAATGTTTTTACCTGGTTCTTATGGTACTTCATTAATGCATAGTCACTTTATGCGTGGTGTAATAGATGAATTTGGAAATAATAATTTCCCTCAAGAGGTAATAGATGGAATTAAAAAGAATTTTGATGCTGTACTATATTTCTTTGATCACAAGGTAGAAAATTGGATGAGCTACATTGTAATAATTTCATCAGTAGTATTATTCATTGGTGCTTATATTTTGATTAATATATTTTCTAAAAGAAAGGAAAGATCATAATGAAAAAATATATAGTTTTATTGATATCTATCTTTTCAATATTATTATTTTCTGGATGTAGAGATGATTATCATGCAAGTGAAGAGTTTCAAACAGCAAGGTATGATATAGAAGAAGTAAGTAAAATTAGTGTAAAGGATATTTGTTTAAAACAAAAAAATTCATATTTTGGGCCTAATGTTTACATATTAGATAGTGAAGAAAAATATGTTTCAGTTAGCGCATCTGTTGATGTTATAAATAAAATCAACGTAAAAAAAGAAGCTGATGAATTGAATATTTATGCAAATAAATATACTAATTATGTTACTGAAACAGTTGATATTTATGTATATGGATATACATTTAAGGATTTAAGCTTTTCGAACTCTAAGGTAAATATTAAGAAGGATACTTTAGCTAATGAATATATTAATATTAAGCTATATGGTGCTACAAGAGCTAATATTGAAGAAATCAATTGTGATGAATTAAAGGCTGAAATAAGTGGTGCATCAAATGCTACTATTAACAAATTAACATTAGATAAGGCTGATATTAATATAAGTGGTGCTTCAAGATTTGAGGTTTTAAATTCAACAATTAGAAATATAAGTATGAATTTAAGTGGAGCCTCTAATTCTTCATTAAATGAAAGCATTATTAAGGCTTTTCACCTTTATTTGAGTGGTGCATCAAGCTTAAAAGGTATAGGAAACATTGAATATTTAGATGTTATTTTATCAGGTGCATCAAGCCTTGATCTATTAGACATGCAGGTAATTACAATTGATAAGGCTGATATTTCAGGTGCATCAACAATGAAGGTTGATTTTGTAAATAAAATGATAGCTAAGCTATCTGGTGCAAGCGAGCTTGATTATCGAAGCAAAAATGGTATACTTGATATTGAAAAGAGTACAAGCTGCATAGTAAATAAGCTTAATAATTAAATTATATTTTATAAATGGAGATAAACATGAGAATATTAGTTATTGATTCATCTATTAGAGAAAATTCTAAAACAAGAATGGTATTAAATAGATTTTTAGCAGAAATGAATAATAATAGAGATATTGAAATTGATACTATATATTTAAATAATAACCCTTATCTTATGCCATTAAATGATTGTCTTTTAGCAAAAAGAGATAGTGATTGTTATAATAAAAGATTTTATGATGACTATTATTGTTTTGCTAAAAAGCTTAAATCATGTGACGCATTAGTAATTGCTGCACCATTTTATGATTTATGCTTTCCGACTATTTTAAAATGCTTTATTGAGCAAACATTAGTTTACAATTTAACATTTGTTGATGATGAATTTGGTGTAAAAGGAATTATTAATTGCAAAAAACTCATTTATTTATCAGTTAGAGGGGGAGTAATTAATGATTACAACAATGTAGATATTGCAACTCCTTATCTAAATGGATACAAAAATATGCTTGGAATAAAGGAATTTTATACATTATCGTATTCTTGTATTGATTATCCTGAATTGGAGAAAAAACTAGAAGAAGATATACCATTATTTTATAAAAAGTGTCTATATGAATATAATGCGAATAATTGATTAAAAATGTAATAATTAAAAGTTAATCAATTTTAAAATTCGAATTTTTAACATACTTTTTGTCGAAAATTTGTATAATATTTCAAAAATGTATTAACAAATGATTTATCTTATGATATACTAAATATATATTACAAAGGCGTAAATATTTTTATATTTATGCTTTTTTTTATTATAGGGGGGGTTATTATGGAAAAAAATGAAAAGGTATTAAACGAAATAACGGAAGTGATTAGACTAATAAAGGAGAATCCATCTCATATTACAAAGGAAGAAAAAAATAAGATGGTTTCAGACACATTAGTTAATTTCAATGAATATGTTTCACCAGGCTGGTTGAAATATCGAAAAAGTGTTTCTACAGATGATGCGTTAGGTGCTATTTTAGAGTGGACAGATAAAAACCAATATGTTTATGGATTAAAGGGTGAAAAATTTATTGACTGCCTTGGTGGCTTTGGTATATATACCTGTGGTCATAGAAATGATGAAATATTGGAGGTTGTAAAGGCACAGCTTGAGCATCAAGCCTTGCATTCACAGGAATTACTTGATCCACTACGTGGTTATTTAGCTAAGGCTGTTAGCGAAATAACACCAGGTGATTTAAAGTATTGCTTTTTCACAAATGGTGGTGCTGAAGCAGTTGAAATGGGACTAAAGCTTGCTAGAATCGCAACTGGTGGACGTTGGTATATTTCTACTGTGCATGCCTTCCATGGTAAATCTATGGGTGCAGTATCTATGGGTGGCAAGGGTACATATCGTAAGCCATATGCACCTATGGTTCAGCAGGTAGTACATGTTGAATATGGAGTAGCAGAGGATATTCGTAAGGCAATTAGAAATGTAGTTGAGGTAGGAGAGTCTGTTGCGGCAGTTATATTAGAGCCTATTCAAGGTGAGGCTGGTGTAATTGTGCCACCTGAGGGGTATTTAACTGAGGTTAGAAAAATATGTGATGAATATAAGGTTGCCCTAATTTTTGATGAAATTCAAACAGGTATGGGTAGAACTGGTACAATGTGGAGATGCGAAGCAGAAAATGTCACACCAGATATTATGACATTTGGTAAGGCATTTGGTGGAGGAATAATGCCTATAACAGGAATTATTTGTAGACCACATATGTGGACAAAGGAGCTTGTTGATAATCCTTGGCTATTGGGTTCTCCTACATTTGGAGGTAATCCATTATGCTGTGCTGCCGCACTTGCAACAATAAAATATATGATTGAGCATAATGTTCCAGCTGAATGCGGAAGAAAAGGGGAAATATTAAAGGCTGGTCTAGAAAGCCTACATCAAAAATATCCAGAAATCATTCAAGAGGTTAGAGGAGTTGGGTTAATGCTTGCAGTAGAATTTCATGATACTAAATATGGTTATCAGGTATCAAAGGGAATGTTTAAAAGAAGAGTATTAACTGCAGGAACATTAGTAAATGCTAAAACAATTAGATTTGAACCATCTGTAATGATTACTGAGGAGGATATCAAATCAGTAATAGAAAAGATGGATTTAGCATTAGAATGTACAAAAAGAGTCTTTAATTTGTAAAAATATTTTTTTTTACTATTAAGAATACGTTTTCGTAGATAATTTAGATTTGTTTAAAGATTATTTGTTAACTTTTAAAGAATTAAATGATATAATAATAACAAATATAATTAACTACAAAGGAGAAATTTAATATGAAGCTATCACCACTTCAAATTGCGAGATACTCATATGTCCCAAAACTTCCAGGGATGTTAAGAAATGGTATTTCAGAAATATGTGTTAAGGAAGGCGCATTAACAGAAAGCGTTGCTGACCAAGAAAAGATTAAAGCATTATTCCCAAACACATATGGTAAAAGGGAGATTACCTTCCAAAAGGGAAAAAACACATCTGTTTCTAAAAAACAAGTTGTGGGTGTTATTTTATCAGGAGGTCAAGCACCAGGAGGACATAATGTTGTTTGTGGTCTATATGATGCATTAAAGCAAACAAACAAGGAAAATGTTTTATTAGGATTTAAAAATGGTCCTAGTGGATTACTTGATGATAACTATTTAATTTTTGATGATGAATATATTAATCAATTTAGAAATACTGGTGGTTTTGATATCATTGGTTCAGGAAGAACTAAGCTTGAAACAAAGGAACAATTCGCTGTTGCCTTAGAGGTTTGTAAGAAGCATGGTATTACAGCTATTGTTATCATCGGTGGAGATGATTCAAATACAAATGCCGCAGTATTAGCTGAATATTTTGCAGCAAATAATGCAGGTGTTCAGGTTATTGGTTGTCCAAAAACAATCGATGGAGATTTAAAAAATGATGATATTGAATGTTCTTTTGGATTTGACACTGCAACTAAAACTTATAGTGAACTAATTGGTAATATTCAAAGAGATGCAAATTCTGCAAAGAAATATTGGCATTTCATTAAGGTTATGGGCCGTTCTGCATCACACGTTGCATTAGAGTGTGCTTTAGAAACTCAACCTAATATTTGTTTAATTTCTGAAGAGGTAGCAAGTAAAAAAATGTCACTTGCACAAATTGCAGATTATATCGCTGATTCAGTTGTAAAAAGAAGCGAAAAAGGAATGAATTTTGGTGTTGCAATTATTCCAGAGGGTGTTGTTGAATTTGTTCCTGAATTCAAGAAATTAATTCAAGAAATAAATGAATTACTAGCTGGAAGCAAGGCTGATGCGTTTAATTTATTATCTACTTGGAAGGAAAAATATGCATTTATTGAAGAAGGATTAACAAAGGAATCAATGGCTGTATTTGCTATTTTACCTGAAAATATTCAACAGCAATTATTCATGGAAAGAGATCCACATGGAAATGTTCAGGTTTCATTAATTGAATCTGAAAAACTATTCTCAGCATTAGTAAAAGCTAATCTAGATGAAAGAAAAGCAAAGGGTACATTCAAAGGTAAATTTAATGCATTACATCATTTCTTTGGATATGAAGGTAGATGTGCATTCCCTTCTAATTTTGATGCTGATTATTGTTATTCATTAGGATATAATGCATTTATGCTAATTCAATATGGATATAATGGCTATTTATCAAAGGTTTCAAATTTATCAAAGCCAGCTGAAGAATGGGTAGCTGGTGGTATGCCTATTACTAAAATGATGAATATGGAAAGAAGACATGGTGAAGATAAGCCAGTTATTAAAAAAGCATTAGTTGAACTTGAAGGAAAACCATTTAAGTATTTTGAAGCTCATAGAGATGAGTGGGCAGTTGAAACTTGTTATACATATCCAGGTGCTATTCAGTATTATGGACCAACTGAGGTATGTGATTTAACAACAAGAACTCTTGCGTTAGAAAAAGAATAAGATAAAAAATAAAATTTCCTAGACATATCAATTGTCTAGGATTTTTTAATAGTTCGGATTATATATTTATAATGAAGCTCAGAACATTAATGTTGATATAGTGATATCATCTAGTATTTGGTTTTATAATTGCCGATTTTTTTTACTGTAATATCAATAAAAATAGAATCATATAATGCATCGGTGGTCTTTGTATGAAAAAGAATCCTTTATTAATATTTGTTTTTTTATTAAGTTTATTTTCAATTGGTGCAGGTTATAATAAAGAATCTAGCTATATTGTTATAGAAAAAACAACTAATAGAATTTTAGAAGGAGAAAATATAAATAATAAGATGCTAGTAGCATCAACTGCTAAAATATTAACAGCAATAACTACAATTGAAAATTATGATTTAAATGAGGTAATTACTATAACTAAAAACGACAGCTTAGCAATTGGTTCAAGCATTTATTTAAAGGAAGGAGAACAAATCACAAGAAAAGATTTACTTTATGCATTGATGCTCAGATCAGCAAATGATGCAGCAAGTGCATTAAGCAATAATAATTCATTTGATTTTATTTATAAAATGAATGAACTAGCCAAAAAAATAGGAATGCTAAATTCGACCTTTTCAAATGCTTCAGGCCTTGATGAAAAGGAGTACAATTTATCAACTGCCTATGATATGGCAATTCTTGCATCATATGCCTCAAAAAATGAAGAATTTTTAGAAATTGCTAAAGCACATAATTATGTATCAACAAGCAGTTTAATTAGTAGGACTTTTATCAATAAGCATAAATTAGTTAATTCTTTAGATGAATTTATTTGGGGTAAAACAGGATACACTAAAAAAAGTCATAGAGTGCTAGTTTCAAACTATCAAAAAAATAATATGGATTTAATTATTGTTACTATTAATAATTCTGATGATTGGAATTTTCATAAAACAAAAGCTAATTCCTTTAACAATTATTATTTTGAAGAAATATTAAAGCCTGGAATATACAGTTTAGCTGTTGATGATGAAGTATTTTTAGTTGTAGATGAAAGAATATGTATTGCACTGAAAAAAGAAGAAATAAATAATATAAAATATAAAATCTTCTTGTATCAAGATTATTCATATATTTATGTCTATTTAAAAAATGAAATAATTTTTAAAAAAAGACTAGATGTGATGAATAAAGATAATATTTCAGTATGAATATATTTGTCTTTGTTAGATTTTTATTTTAAGGAAAAAAATGAAATTATTTTACTGATGTTATTATTAATCTATAAAAATTAAAATGAATTACAAACCAAATAAATGATTTAAATAGGCATAAAAATATCTAATAAATAGATAGAAGTTTTAATATATTTTTTAAAGATAATAATATCATAAAAAATGTAGAAAAAAGTATTTATATTTATTGTTTACCAAAGAGATTTGTTATATAATTATAGTAAATGAAAGGGAGGTATTTTTTTATGGCAAAAAAACAAAATAATGGTTCAATAAGCTATGATAGATTAGCTGGAATATTATCTTTGATTTCAATTTTTGTATCTGGAATCATTTGGTTTATTTCTTTTCTTATTAAGGCATTAGGTGGAAGCTTTAATGGAGGTATTTTAAATTTTATTGCATCACTATTAATGACAATTGCTGTTATTATGATTTCTTGGAAGGCTTTAAAAAGATCACATTTGCCTGGCAATAAAACAGTGTGGATTGTAATATATTGGGTAATTGTTGTATTGTGCTTAGCTGGATTAATAGGAGTATCATTTATTTAATTACATTTAAGCAAAAAAATTAGTAGGAGAAGAAAATGAAGAAATATACAGGTATTTTTTGGGTTATTGGATTATGTGCAGTTATTGCTGTTTTATGCACAGGAGCAGAATGGATTTTAAATCAATTTAATGGAACACTTCCATTATTAACTAAAATAGCTTATTATGCTAAATTAGTATTATATGTTCTACCATGTATTGTAGGATTATTTTGGATTCTTTCTATCAAAAACAAAACAGTTAGAATTATTGTATTGATTTTCTATATAGCATTTTTTATTTTAAGTATTTTTGGCTATATGGGAAAATTCTTTTAGAATATTATAAAAAAATCGGTTGTAGGATTATCCTACAACCTTTTATTTTAATAATAGCCTTATTTCACCATTTATTGCATCTAATACATATTGAATTCCGGGCTTTATTTCACCAGAAATAATCTTTGTTGCAATAAATGTTTCAACGTATTTTTGAATATATCTTTTGACTGGTCTAGCACCATATTCTTCATTAAAGCTTTCATTTAGAATGTGTTTCTTTAATGCATCAGTATATGTTATATTAATATCTTGAGCAAGAAGCCTCATATCTAAAATTCTAAGTAATTTATCAACGATTTTAATTTGAACATCTTTATCAAGAGGATTAAATGTAATTATTTCATCAATTCTATTTAAGAATTCTGGTTTAAAGTTTTCCTTTAACAATAAATCAATTTCTTTTGCTTTATCTTTAGAATGTGATAGAAGAAGCTGACTACCTAAATTAGATGTCATAATTATAATTGTGTTTTTAAAATCTACTGTTCTTCCTTGAGAATCAGACAATCTACCATCATCTAATATTTGAAGTAAAATGTTAAAAACATCATGATGTGCTTTTTCAATTTCATCAAATAATACAATAGAATATGGATTTCTTCTAACCTTTTCAGTTAATTGACCACCCTCATCATATCCAACGTATCCTGGAGGTGCACCTATTAGCTTAGCAACACTATGTGGCTCCATATATTCTGACATATCAAGCCTTATAATATGTGATTCGCTATCAAATAATGCATCAGCTAAGGCTTTTGCAAGCTCTGTTTTACCAACACCAGTAGGACCAAGGAATAAAAATGAACCAATTGGCTTATTTTCATCTTTGATTCCTGCACGCTGTCTAATTATTGCATCACTTATTAACTCTACAGCTTCATCCTGACCAATTACTCTTTTTCTTAATGTATCTGCAAGGTGAAGGATCTTTTCTTTTTCTCCTTGCATCAACTTAGAAATAGGAATATTAGTCCATTTTGCAACAATTGTTGCAATATCCTCTTCAGTTACAGATTCTGATAATAGATGATCGTCTTTTGATTTATCTTGATATTCTTTAACCTTGTTTTCAATTTTTGGAATTACAGAATACTGAAGCTCAGATGCTTTTTGATAATTGCCCTGATTAAAAGCTTGTTCTAGTTGAAATTTAGCATCTTCAAGCTTTTTCTTTGTTTCTTTATAATCTGAAATTTCGGCTTTTTCCTTTTGCCATTTTTCTGTTAAGACTTTAGCTTTATTCTCATATTCATTTAATTCTTCGCTGATAGCATCTAATCTTTTAATAGAAGTAGGATCACTTTCCTTTTTTAAAGCCATTTTTTCGATTTTTAATTGAGCAATCTTACGGTCGATATCATCAAGCTCTACTGGCTTAGAATCTATTTCCATTCTGCAAGATGCACAAGCCTCATCAATTAAATCAATAGCCTTATCAGGTAAGAATCTATCTGTAATGTATCTATTTGAAAGAGTTGCGGCAGCAACGATGGCATTATCCTGGATAGTAACTCCATGATGAAGCTCAAATCTTTCTTTAATACCTCTTAAAATAGAAATAGTATCAACAACAGTAGGCTCACTAACTAAAATCTTTTGAAATCTACGTTCAAGTGCAGAATCCTTTTCGATGTATTCTCTATATTCCTTTAAGGTAGTAGCACCAATACAATGTAAATCACCACGCGCAAGCATTGGCTTTAACATATTTGATGCATCAAGTGCACCATCTGACTTACCAGCACCTACAATCAAATGAATTTCATCAATAAACATAATTATATTTCCATCTGATTCTTTAACCTTGTTTAAAACGGCTTTAAGCCTTTCCTCAAATTCTCCACGATATTTAGCACCTGCTACTAAGGCACCCATATCTAGCTCAAATATTGTTTTATTTTTTAAAGAAGAAGGTACATCATTTGCAACAATTCTTCTTGCTAGTCCTTCAATTATTGCAGTTTTACCAACACCTGGTTCACCAATTAATACTGGGTTATTTTTTGTTTTACGAGACAAAATTTTGATTATACGTCTAATTTCTTCATCTCGCCCAATAACTGGATCAATTTTTCCTTCTCTGGCAAGAGCAACAATATCACGGCCATATTTTTCTAATACGTTTTCGTTTTCTTGATTATTAGTCATCATAATTTATCTCCTTTCATAGATGTTTTTTCCATCTACAATTATATTATACACTTATTTTTGGCACTGTCAACAGTAGAGTGCCAAAAATAAATATATTAAATTTTGATTTGACAATGAATTCTTATTTTGATATAATAACATCGTTCATGTAAATGGCCCTATAGCCAAGTGGTAAGGCACGGCACTGCAACTGCCTGATCGTTGGTTCGAATCCGATTGGGGCCTCCATTAAAATAAATAGCAAGTCATACTTGCTTCATGAATATAAAAAAGTCCTTGAAAAAGGATTTTTTTATTTTCTTATCATATTCGACATATTTTTACATTTTTTTCTAAAAATAAGATATAATTTATAAAAAAACAATTTATATAATATAGATATGATTTTTAAATGTATTATCAGTCAAGGAGATGTATAATGTGAAAAAAAGAATTACTGGTATTTTACTATTAGTATTTGTCTTATTATCAATTATTATAATATTAATTAATTATTTTTCATTTGTTTCTAGTACAGTGTACGATGAAAGTACATCTCATTTAATTGAGGTGTATTATCAAAAAAAGAAATCTATAAGTAATATGATTAAAAGTAATTGGGATGATTTACATTTATTTTCACATTATTTAGAAAATGTATCAAATGAGGATTCTATTGATGATTATTTATTAACCTCAGAAAATGATATAGGCTTTACCAAGTTTTATTTTATTGATAAGGAAGAAAATTATTTTACAACTAATAAGGAAACTGGAAAAATTAATTTAAAAGATAAATTTAATGCCTTAATGAATGAAAAAAAGGATATCGTAGTAAGTACTAGATTTTTTGATGAATCACAATATATAATCTTTGCTTCACCTTGTTCAAAGGGTGTATATAAGGGCTTCGAATATGAAGCAATTGCCATTAGCTTTAATAATGAAGATATAGTTAGTATTTTACAGGTATCATCTTTTAATGGTAGATCTATAAGTTATGCTATTCATTCTGACGGAAGTGTTATTGCAGACACAAATGAGGAAAATATAACAAAAATTGAGAAAGTAGATAATTTATTTGAAATCTTAAACTACTCATCTTTTGATGAGATAGAAATAGAATCAGTGATTAGTGATTTTATAAATCTTAAAAGTGGTGCAAAATTATTAAAATATAATGGTGTTAAGTATTATTTAGTATATGATGATATAGGCATAACTGATTGTATGATTGTAGGATTAGTTCCCGCAAACATAGTAAATTATAGTATGAATAAGCTACAATATAATACTATGATTATAGTTTCATTATTAGTAGCTTTGTTCTTTGTTTCTGTGCTTATATATTTTGCGTTAAGAAATAAGGAAAAGTTAAGGCAAAAGGATAATATGATTTTACTTCGAGATGAATTATTTACATATTTATCAATTAATGTAAATGATATTTTTATGATGATTGATTCAAAAGATTATTCATTAGATTATATTAGTCCTAATGTTGATAGATTATTAGGACTATCAGAAGAAGAATTAAAGGATAATATTTTCAAAATAGATGAATTGTCTAATTTATCAGATGATTTAAAGATAAAGGATAAGCTTCTATCCTTATCGGTTGAAGAAACTGTAAATTGGTATGAGGAGTATAAGCATAAAAAAAATGGTAATATTTATTATTATCAAATTACTGCTAAGCAAACAAAAATACTTAAAGAGAAAAAGTATGTTTTAGTTATGAGCGATAGAACTGAAGAAAGACAAAAGAATAAAGAATTTGAAAAAATGGCATATGAAGCACAAAGTGCCAATAGAGCAAAAAGTAGTTTTTTATCAAATATATCCCACGACATAAGAACACCTATGAACGCAATAGTTGGTTTTACTACATTAGCCCTATCAAATACGGATAATCCAGAAAAAACAAAAGAATATTTACTAAAGCTATTATCATCAAGTAATCATTTATTATCATTAATTAATGATGTATTAGATATGAGTAAAATAGAAAGTGGTAAAATGAAAATGGTTGAATCACAATGTAATTTAAGAGATTTGATTATTAATTTGACAGGTATTATTGACACAGAGCTTACAAAAAAAGAATTGAATTTATCTGTAGATATCAACAATATTAAAAATGAAAATGTATATTGTGATAAAATTAAATTAAAACAAATATTATTAAATTTATTGTCAAATTCAGTAAAATATACTCAAAATGGTGGAAATATAAGTATTAAAGCTTTTGAAGATGGAAATATTAAAAATGTTGGGCTTTATGTATTTGAGGTTAGTGATACAGGAATAGGTATGAGTCATGAATTTGCTGAAAAAATTTTTGATTCATTTGAACGTGAATATAGCTCCACTGTAAATAAGATACAAGGTACAGGCTTAGGTATGGCTATTGTAAAAAAATTTGTTGATATGATGGACGGATCTATAACTGTAAATTCAAAACCTAATTTAGGAACAACTATTACAGTTAGACTACCATTAAAACACAATAGTGATGAAGCTTGTAATTTTGAAATAATCAATGAATGTAAGTATGAAGAAAATAGAATAAATACTGATTATTGTGAGAATAAAAAATATAAGATATTACTAGTTGAGGATAATGATTTAAATGTTGAAATTGCTTATGAATTATTATCATCGATTGGGTTTGATGTATCTGTGGTTAATGATGGACAAAAAGCAATTAATAAAGTGAAAGAATCTAAAAAAGGTGACATTGATTTAATTTTAATGGATATTCAAATGCCTATTATGGATGGATACACTGCGACAAAAAAAATAAGAGAATTAAATGAAGACTATAAAGCAAATATTCCGATAATTGCGATGACTGCCAATGCATTTGATGAGGATCGTGATAAAGCATTTGAAGTTGGAATGAATGCGTTTATTTCAAAACCAATTAATATTAAGAAATTAATTAAAATAATTAATGAAGTAAAAAAAAATTGAGATAATCTCAATTTTTTTTACTCTTTGTTCACATTTGGTCCGGTAGAATTTCTTATTATAATTTTACCATTAACAACAATTCTTTGCGCAGTTCTATTCATCATCAAAGATAGAAGAAGTCCAACTGATAAATTTGCAATTTTATCTAAATCCTGATGAACTGTTGTTAACGATGGAGTAATATAATTTGAAATATCTAAATCATCATACCCAGTAACTGATATATCCTCAGGTATTCTTTTTCCTAATGATTGTAGACCCTTTATTAGTCCTATAGATATTACATCAGATACACATACAATGGCAGTAACATCAGTTTCTACAAAATATTTTGCTGCTTCAACACCTGATTTTTCATCAAATCTTCCATAATATACATATTCTTTATTGTATTCAATATTATTGATTCCAAGACCAATGATATAGCCTGCAAATCTTTCATTACTAACAAATGAGTTTTTATCACCATGGATAAACCCGATTTTAGTATGTCCATTTTCACATAAGTAAGAAACAATTTTTGCAAATGTGTTTATGTTTTCATTACAAACAGTAGATATTTTTTCTCCCTCTAAATTATTATCATATAAAACAGTAGGTATATTTGTTTCAATTAATTCTGGAAGTAGTGGACTTTTTAAATTTAAGCCTGCAATTAATGCACCATCAAAATTATTTTTTTTCATAAAATCAGCATAACTCTTTTTTATGTCAGTTATTGGGCATTGTAAAACCTCAAAATTTTTTTGTCTAGCACATTTTGAAAAAAAAGAAGAAAGTGGAAGAATGATATTAGCTTGGCTTGATGCATCAACATTGTCATATAAAAAGCATAGTCTTCTCATTGAAGTAATTCTAAGCCTTTGATCCCTTGAAACATATCCATGCTCTTTTGCGTATTTTAAAACCATTTCCTTTGTTTCTTCACTTATGTCAAATGCACCATTTAATGCTTTTGAGACAGTAGAAATAGATAAATGTAGCTCCTTAGCTATGTCTTTGATTTTCATCATCGTTCACCTCTATTTTAGATTATAATACAAAAGAGCAGCTTTGACAATCCAATTTCGAAAAAAAACGAA
The DNA here is from genome assembly GCA_022768655.1 of Anaeroplasma sp. Classification (GTDB taxonomy): domain Bacteria; phylum Bacillota_I; class Bacilli_A; order Acholeplasmatales; family Anaeroplasmataceae; genus Anaeroplasma. The sequence continues at coordinate 9,051 of JALEQD010000063.1, read as the reverse complement.
AATATTTCGAAAAACTATAATGTGTTTTTAAAGTTTTAATTTTTTTTAGAAAAATATTGAATTTTTATTTATATGTATATAAAATTAAAGTATAGAAAGAGCGATGAACATAGGAGTGTTAAAATGAATATAAATAGAAAATCAGGAGTGTTACTTCATATTTCATCATTACCTACTAAATATGGTGTTGGTACTCTGGGTAAGGAAGCTTATGAATTTATTGATTGGATGGAATCTGCTGGCTTAAAAATATGGCAGGTACTACCACTTGTTCCAACAAATTATGGTGATTCACCATATCAATCAGTATGCTCTACTGCTTTAAATTATTATTTCATAGATTTTGATATTTTAGAAGAAAAGGGATTATTAGCTAAGGCTGATTATGAAGGAGTATTTTTTGGTAATAATGAAGATAGAGTAGATTATAGTGCATTATTTAATAACAAGGTATCAGTTTTAAAAAAGGCTTTTTCAAATTATAATGCTAAAAACAAAGAATTTGAAGATTTTTTGGCAAAGCATGAATATGATGACTTTTCTTTATTTATGACAATTAAAGCTTTAAATAATTATAATTCATGGGATCAATGGGATATAAAATATCAATCATATTCAAAAAATCTTGAAATGGAAATATGTGTAAAATATTCAAAGGAATTTTTATTTTGGCAATGGACACAATTTGAATTTTTAAATGAATGGAAAAATTTAAAAAAATATGCATGTGAAAAAGGTATTTCCATTATGGGAGATATGCCATTATATGTAGCATATGATTCAGTTGAGGTTTGGAAGCATCCAGAATTATTTATGCTAGATGAGAATAAGAGGATTGTATTTGCGGCAGGATGTCCTCCTGATGCATTTTCTGATGACGGACAATTATGGGGTAATCCTGTTTATGATTGGAAATATCATAAGGCTACAGGCTATAAGTTTTGGAATTATAGAATTTCTAAAGCATTTGAGTTATTTGATTATTTAAGAATAGATCATTTTAGAGGCTTTGATAGATTTTATGCAATTCCTGCTGGAAATGTAAATGCAAGGATTGGTTCATGGCTTGATGGTCCTAAATTTGATTTATTTAAGGATAAATTAAGCTTAAATATTGTAGCTGAGGATTTAGGTGTTATTGATGAGGGTGTAATTACTCTTATGAAAAATACTGGTTATCCTGGTATGAAAATATTAGAATTTGCGTTTGATGGAAGCATATATAATGAGCATAAGCCATCAAATTATACTGAAAATTATTTAGTTTATACAGGCACTCATGACAATATGCCACTAAAGGGTTATATTGATGAATTAAGCGAAAAGCAATTACAAACATTTATACAGGATTTAAAATATGAATGTAGTGTGCTTAATGTAGAAGCAAAATATGACATTGTCACTAATTTAGTAAATACAGTAGTGGAATTAGCATTTGCATCTAAGGCAAATATATGTATTATTCCAATTCAAGATTTCTTAGCTCAGGGAAGTAGTACTAGAATGAATCTTCCTTCGACAGTATCAACTGATAATTGGAGCTATAGAATTAGAAGAGATTATCTTAGTGATAGCCTAGCAAAAAGAATACTAGACTATAACACTAAATATAATAGATAATAAAAATTCTTTTCCCTTTGACTAAGCCATAGATTTCTATGGCTTAGGTTATTTTTAAGTAATATTTTATTTTATTATGTAAAAAAAATGTTATAATTGAAAATAGAGTAGGGTAATTCAAAAGTATAGAATAAAAAATGGGAGATGGCTATGGCAAATATTTTATTCGATTTATATGGAACATTAATTGATATTCATACTGATGAAGAAAAGGGTAGCTTTTGGAAGGCATTTTCAAAAAGAACATTTGAGTATCATCCATACAAAAAAGAAGAATTAAAGCGTAAATATTTTGATTATTGCATTAAGCTTTCTAATGAAGTAGATGAAATAGATATTTTAGAGGTTTTTAGAGAGCTTTTTCATCAGGATTTAGATACTACTAAGCTTATCGCATCTGAATTTAGAAGATTATCTACTAAGTATATTAGATTATATCCAGGTGTAAAAAAGCTTTTATCTAAGCTGCGTGATGATGGACATAATATTTATTTATTATCAAATGCTCAGGAATCATTTACTATGCCCGAATTAAATAAATTTGAATTAGTACCATATTTTGATGGTATTGCTATATCATCAATGTATGGATATAAAAAGCCATCATCAAGCTTTTATTATGCTCTTATATCAAAATACAATTTAGGTATATCAAACACTATTATGATTGGTAATGATTATGAGTGTGATTATAAAGCGGCTAAATCCTTAGGTCTTAAGGCTATTTATATACATTCAAATCTTACTCCAAAGGATCAACCTAAGCTTGGATTACAGGGCTTTAATTGGAAAAAGGTATATGATGAAATAAATAATTTATTATAGAAAGAGGTAAAAAAAATGAGAATTGGTGTTGATGTAGGTGGTACAACAGTAAAAATTGGCTTTATCGATAATTATGAAATTAAGCATTCATATCAAATTGAAACAACAAAGGATACTTTATTTGATGATGTATGTAAATCAATTTCTGATTATCAGAAAAACAATAATATAGAAATTGAAGCAATAGGCTTTGGTATTCCTGGAGTTGTTAAGGATAATTTCATTATTAATATGCCAAATATTGGAATAACTAATTTTGATCTTGCAAAAAAGGTAAGTAATTATTTTCCAAATATTAAAATAAAAAGCTGTAATGATGCAAATGCTGCAGCATTAGGAGAAGCATTGTGTGATGATGAAAAGCCAGAATCTAGCTATATGATTACATTAGGTACAGGTGTAGGTGGAGGCTTTGTCTTAAATGGTAAGGTGTTAGATGGTGCTCATAGTGCTTGTGCTGAAATAGGCCATATGTATATTGATCATAAGCATGAATTTTTATGCTCTTGTGGGTTAAAGGGATGTTTAGAAACTGTTGCTTCAGCAACTGGAATTGTAAGACTTGCTAAAACATATTATAGAGATTATGAAACATCACTTAAGGAAGATGATTTTACAGCTAAGGATGTATTTGATAAGGCTAAGGAAAATGATCCATTATGCTCATTTGTTTTTGATGAGGTTAGTAAGTATCTAGCAAGAGGTATTGCGAATATAGCGTGTACAACTGATGTTGATGTATTTTATATTGGTGGTGGTGTTGCAGCTTGTGGTCAAATATTAATAGATAGTATAGTTAAATATTATAAAAAATATTGTCATTTCGCTCTTGTTGATACAAAAATTAAACTAGCTAGATTAGGAAATAAGGCTGGTATGTTAGGCGCTGCCTATTTATAATAAATTATAAATAAAAGTCGTTTATTAACGGCTTTTTTCTTTTATTTTGGGTTTTTCTATAGTATAATATGATATGTAAAGCACAATTCTATTTAAAATTTTATAATAAAGGGAGGACTTTTATGCGTAATATTTATCAAAATTATGATTGGTATTTTAAGCCAAATTATGATGATGTGGATCTTAATTTAGGAAATCTAGATGGCTTTGATATTGTAAATATTCCACATACAAATCAGGAGGTTCCACTATCTAATTTTTCATCAACAATTTCAAATAAAATTAGCACATATAAAAAATTTATTGATATTGATGATTTATCAAAAATTTATAAATTAGTTTTTGAAGGAGTAGGTCATTTAACAAAGGTTTATGTTAATGGAAGTCTAGCTCATATTCAAAAATGTGGATACACTCAATTTAAGGTTGAATTAAACAAATTTGCAAGACTAGGAAAAAATGAAATTACACTTGTTGTTGATTCAAACGAAATAAATCAACCACCATTTGGTTTTGTCGTTGATTATTTATGCTTTGGTGGTGTATATCGTGATGTATATTTGGATATATTAAATCCACTACATATAAGTAGTTATTATATGCATAATACTAAAAATGAATACTTCATCGATTACACATTATCAAAAGATGAGGCATGCTATATAAATGTAACATTTACTGATGGTGCATCAACATTTGGAAAAAGAGTGAAAAATGGCGATGTAATTAGTGGTTTATTATCTAATGTTAAGCTTTGGGATATAGATAATCCCCACCTATATACAATGAAACTTGATTTAATCGATGATGATGGTAATGTTTTAGATAGCATTACTGATAAGGTGGGCTTTAGAACAATAGAATTTAGAGAAAATGGATTTTTCTTAAATGATAAAAAAATAAAAATAAGAGGACTAAATAGACATCAATCATATCCATATGTTGGTTATGCAATGCCACATAGAGCACAAATTGAGGATGCTCAAATGATGAAAAATGTATTAAAGCTTAATGCTGTAAGAACATCACATTATCCTCAATCCCCAGATTTTTTAAGGGCCTGTGATGAGCTTGGATTGTTAGTTTTTGAAGAAATTCCAGGTTGGCAATTTGTTGGAGATGAAAATTGGCAAAATATCGCAATTAATAATGTTTATGATATGATCATGCGTGATAGAAATCACCCATCTATTATTTTATGGGGTGTGAGAATCAATGAATCAGGTGATTATCATGATTTTTACACTAAAACAAATGAAATGGCACATAAAACTGATCCATATCGTATGACAGGCGGAGTAAGGTGTATTAGAGATTCTGAGCTTTTAGAGGATGTTTATACATATAATGATTTTATTTGTACTAATAAAGGAATAGCTCTTAGAAATAAGGATGAGGTTACTAAATCTAATAAACCATATTTGGTATCAGAATATGGTGGACATATGTTTCCTACAAAATCCTTTGATAATGAGATTAGAAGAACAGATCATGCATTAATTCATACAGAGGTTTTGAAAAAATGTGCAAATGATGATTTGATTTTAGGTGCATTTGGCTGGTGCTTTGCAGATTACAATACGCATCTAGATTTTGGTAGTGGAGATTTAATTTGCTATCATGGTGTTTTAGATATTTTTAGAAATATAAAATATGCTGCTTATCCATATATGACATTTGGTCGTGAGCCATTTTTGGAGGTTACATCAAACCTAAATATTGGTGAGCATAATGGTGGATATTTAAGATACATCTCAATTATGACAAATTGTGAAAAAGTAGAGATGTATCATAATGGTATTTTAGTTGATACATATAACAATTTATTTGGTCCATGTGGTGGAGCAATAAAGGTTGAGGATTTATTAGGAAATATCCTAACAGATGTTGAAGGATTAACTAAGGATAGATCAGATCATTTAAAGCAATGTATCAAATTAATGCTTGAATATGATGGAATAAATGATAGAGAAGAAGTTACATCTAAGTATTCAAAAGAAGATATTGATGATGCATGGAAATATTATGGAAAATATGTTGCAAATTGGGGATCACATCCTACTCCATATAATTTCATTGGATATATTAGTGGTAAAGAAGTGAAAAATATTATGGTTGGTGCTCAGCATTTAGATCATATTGAAATTAGACAATCAACACATATTTTACACACAAAAAGAAGCTATGATACATGTAAGATTGACTTAGAAGCAATTGGTAATTATGGTCATAGAGTTGATTATGCATTTGATAGCTTTTCTATTGAAGTATCAAATGGTCTTGAGGTAATAGGAGATACTATTATTTCATTAATTGGCGGAGTAAGAAGCTTTTGGGTAAAATCGAAGGTCCTATCTGGTAAAGAAATGGTAACAATCCATTCTAATAGATATGGAAATATGAAGGTTATGCTTGAAATAGTAAATGATTAATTTGGAGAATGTTATGGATTATAAGGATTTAGCAAAAAATTTTGCATATTATGCCTATAAGCATTTAGGCGTTGATGAAATGGATATGATTTATTTAGAAAATCTTTTATTAAATAAATTTAATGAGGATTTTCCATCAACAAATGAACCTTCCAAAAAATTAATTGATTCTTTAGAGGTTCCAGACTATTTAATTAATGAGCTTTATTCATTATTAGGCGATAGACCTGATAAGGAAAGAATAGCTACAGAAATAATGGGAATGATTACACCATCACCATCTGTTGTATACAAAAATTTCTTAAGCCTAAGACAAAATGATGATAAAAAGAAGGCTTTAGATTATATATATAATTTACAAATAAAAAATAATTATATTCAAAAAACCGCAATAGATAAAAATATAATGTGGAAATACCAAATGCCTGATAATTTCATAGAAATAACTATAAATTTATCTAAGCCTGAAAAAAATAATAAGGATATTGCAAAAGCATTACTTCAGTCTAAATCAGATATTAAGTATCCTAAATGCCTATTATGTAGAGAAAACCTAGGCTTTAAAGGTACAGCTACCCATCCAGCAAGACAAAATATTAGAATTATTCCAATGAAGCTAAATAATGAAGGATTCTTTATGCAATATTCACCATATTGTTACTATGATGAACATGTAATAATTATTAATGATGAGCATACTCCAATGAAGATATCAAGAGAAACATTTAAAAGACATGCTGACTTTGTCGATTTAATTCCAGAATATTTCATTGGTTCAAATGCTGATTTACCAATAGTGGGTGGTTCTATTTTATCACATGAGCATTATCAGGGTGGTATTCATCTAATGCCTCTAATGTATTCTAAGGATAGATTTGAAATTAAGACAAATAATCCTAATATTAAGGTTAGCTATTTGGATTGGTTTAATTCATGTGTATGTATCAAATCACATGATAAGGAATCTATAATTGACGCAATGGATAAGCTTAGAATTAAATGGAAGGATTATGATGATATTGAATGTGATATTTTATCTCATACAAATAATACACCTCATAACACAATAACTCCAATTCTAAGGAAAGTAAATGATGAATATATAGCTTATGCAATATTAAGAAATAATCGTTGTGATGAAAAATATCCTGATGGTATTTTCCATGCACATAAAGAATATCACAATATCAAAAAGGAAGGTATTGGATTAATAGAAGCGATGGGCTTATTCATTTTGCCAGGAAGACTTCAAAGACAATGCAAGAAAATGGAAGAATTAATTGTCGATGATAATTATGATTTAGAAAAATTCTATCTTGAAAATGAGGATATGAGAGTTCATAATGATATGATTTTATCATTACAAAAATTACATCCTGCAAATCCAAAGGAAGAAATTAAAAATTATATAAATAATGTTTGTAAAAATATATTAGAAAATACAGCAGTATTTAAAAATGATTCAAAGGGAAATGAACATGCATATAGATTTTTAAAATCTATTGAATTTTAATCACTTGATAAATAGGAGATTTATATATGGATAGATCAAAAAAAATAATTATTGATTATAAAAATTATTTTAATGATGATGCTAAAGATTTATTTTCATCATCAGGTAGAATAGAAATTTTAGGAAATCATACTGATCATAATCACGGTAAGGTTATTGTTGGTGCAGTTAATTTAGATTTACTTGCGGCAACAAAAAAATCTAAGAGTATTCATTTATATTCAGAAGGATATGAAGAAATAAAATTTGATTTAACTGATTTAGAAAAAAAGAAGGAAGAAGAAGGAACAAATAAAGCTATCATAAAAGGTGTATTAGTTAAAATGATGGATTTAGGCTATAAGGTTGGTGGATTTACAGCCTATGTAAATTCAATTTTGCCAGCAGGCTCTGGAATATCATCTTCTGCAGCATTTGAATGCTTAATTGCTGAAATTGAAAATTATTATTATAATAATGATTCAATGAATCGCTTTGATATGGCAATAGCTTCGCAATTTGCTGAGCATATTTATTTTGGAAAGCCTTGTGGATTATTAGACCAATGTGGTGTAGCATTTGGTGGAATAAATAAAATTGATTTTTCTAAAATTGATAATCCAACTGTTACACATTTGGATTTTAATTTAGAAGGATATTCATTAGTATTAGTAAATACAGGTGGATCTCATAGTAATTTAACTGATGCTTACGCATCAATTCCACAGGAAATGAAAAGTGTCGCTAAATATTTTGGAAAAAATACCTTATCAGAGGTTGATGAAAAAATATTCTATGATTCAATTAAGGAATTAAGAAATCATGTTAATGATAGAGCAATTCTTCGTGCAATTCATTTCTATAATGAAAATAAGACTGTTGAATCAGGCTTTAATGCCTTAAAAAATTGTGATAAAGATGCATTTTTAAACGCTGTAAAGGAATCAGGAGAAAGCTCATATATGTTTTTACAAAACACATGTGTTCCTGGAAGCTTAACACAAAATATTAATTTAGCCCTAGCAGTATCTAAAAAATATGTGCATGATGGAGCCTTTAGAATTCATGGTGGTGGATTTGAGGGTACTATTTTAGTATTTATTAGTAATGCTTGTGTAGAAGAATATATCAAGCAAATGGTTAAAATTTTTGGTGAAAATAATGTTCACAAAATATCTGTTAGAAATGAAGGCTCATATCACGTAAAAGAGATTTAAAATATTTTTTGCATTAAAATTTTTGTAAAGGCTGGTGAGAAATATGAAAAAAAGATTTTCTATTTTATTAATTGGAATTTTCTTTTGCTTTTTACTTGTAAGCTGCGACATAGGCAAATTTCATTTACATACATATAAAATGGAATATAATGCTGATTCACATTATTATATATGTGATTGCGGTAAAATAAAAAGTGAAGCCTTACATAAATTTTCAGAATGGGAAGAAACTAAGGCACCTACCTGTACAGAATTAGGAAAAAAAACTAAATCATGCTCATGTGGCTATAAAATTGATGAAGATATAGAAGCCTTAGGTCATGATTTACAGCATGTAGATTCTAAAGCACCAACCTGTGCAAGTGAAGGATATGAAGCACATGAAAAATGTAGTAGATGTGATTATTCAACTATAAAAATTATTTCTGCATTGCCTCACGAGTTAGTTCATGTAGAAAAAAAGAATCGTAGCTGTGAAGAAGACGGGCATAACGAATACGATTATTGTAAAAATTGTAGCTATTCAACTAAGATTGAATATAAAGCCTTAGGCCATGATTTAGTG
>JALEQD010000193.1 GCA_022768655.1 Anaeroplasma sp. | reverse complement strand
CGATGCCATGACCGCCGGTGCCAGCGACTTCATCGTAAAGCCATATAAGGAAGACCGTGTCATCAGTGCAGTGAAGAAAGCACTTGGAGATTAAAAAACATTTTGGAATCTTACAATCCTTGAGATTCCAAAATGTTTTTTTATTGCCTTTTTCCCTCAAAACTATAGCAGCTCCTTATATATCTTCCCGGTATCGAGATACTTCGAATAAGACCCGGTATTGCTGTAAGTACCGGATGCTTTCGCATTCTCCACAGCGGCCGCTCCTGCAATCGAAGAGGCTTTCTCTACCACCTGGGAGCCAAAGCTTCCATTTCCCTGGAAGATATTCTCAAGATCCTTAACCGATGCCCTCGAAAGCTTCTCCTTATCCAGAACCAGCTTGCTTCCGTCTCCAATTGTAATCCCCACATCCGACAAAATGCCGGCATTCGCCTTCGTCATCTTCGTCAGGTTCAGTGTATTACGCAGAATGTTCGTATTGTCTAACTCTGAACCTGAATCCACAAGCGCATTGTACTTGTCCACAAAATCCTTGACCGCCGTGTGGATGGCATCCCTGTCATATGCCTTCTTCTTCGTCTTCTGTCCGGTCTTCTCGTCCGTCACTTCCATCTCCTTTAAGGAAAATACGGAAGCCGAGCCACGCTTCATCAGCTTCGCAGCTGCATTCGACAAAGCCGAAGCATCCGCTGCCGCATTCACCGTCTTCTTTCCAATCGAAGACTCCTTGTCCGAAGCCGCCTCGTCCTTAGATGTCTTTCCTGTCTTCTCATAATATGCCGTCAGAAGCTTCTTATAAGTTCCATTCTGAATGCTTGCATAATCCCCCAGGGAGATTCCCGAAGAACTGCCTCCCGTCTGAAAATAATTCGAAAAAAAGTTTCCTCCATCTCCATTGATTCCAAAATAAGATGCCATGGTTATGCGCCTCCTTTTCTGCTATCCGCCTGGCTTTGTTTCCTTATATTCATTATCGGCTGTTTTGTGGATTTTCCTTATAAGACATTTCTATGCCAGCCACCTTCTCACAAGT
>JALEQD010000168.1 GCA_022768655.1 Anaeroplasma sp. | reverse complement strand
ATAATTCACATTGTTTTTTATATTATTCAAGCTCGAATGCACCAGAGTATAATTGATAATATGTTCCATGTTGTGATATTAAATCATCATGTTCACCACGTTCAATAATTCTTCCATGATCAAGAACCATAATTGCATTTGAATTTTGTACTGTAGATAATCTATGTGCAATAACAAATACAGTTCTTCCCTCCATTAGACTATCCATTCCACGTGAAACAAGTAATTCTGTTCTTGTATCGATTGAAGAGGTTGCTTCATCTAATATCATTACAGGTGCATCTGCTAAAGCAGCACGTGCAATTGAAATTAATTGACGTTGTCCTTGTGATAGCTGTGAACCATTACCAGTAAGCATAGTATCGAAGCCTTCAGGTAATCTTGTGATAAAATCATAAGCATTTGCAATTTTGGCTGCCTTTACAATTTCTTCATTTGTAGCATCAAGCTTACCATATCTAATATTATCCTTAACGGTTCCAGTAAATAAATTAGTATCCTGTAAAACAATACCAATTGATCTTCTTAAATCAGACTTTTTTATTTTGTTAATATTAATTCCATCATATCTGATTTTTCCATCTGCTATATCATAGAAACGATTAACAAGATTAGTTATTGTTGTCTTACCAGCACCAGTTGCACCAACAAACGCAATTTTTTGACCTGGCTTTGCATATATTGACACATCATGTAATACAATTTTATCTTCAAAATATCCAAAATCAACATCAAAAAATCTAATATCACCCTTTAATTCTGTATATGTTGTTGTACCATCCTCATGAGGATGCTTCCATGCCCAGTGTCCTGTATGCTCACTAACCTCAGTAATAGATGAATCTTCATTTATAACTGCATTAACAAGTGTAACATATCCATTATCTGCCTCAGGAGTTTGGTCTAATAAATCAAATATCCTTTGAGCACCAGCCATTGCCATTACAACGGAATTTAATTGCTGAGAGATTTGATTAAATTGATTTCCGAATTGTCTAGACATTCCCAAGAATGTTACAGCAATACCAATTGTTAGTGCTACACCTTCACCATTTCCAAAGCCACGTAATGAAAGATTTGGAGCATTGTTAACCACTAAAACAACTCCTACAATCGCAACAATAACATATAAAATGTTTGCAATATTATGAATGATTGGACCAAGCATATTGGCATAAGCATTAGCAGTGAAGGCATTTTTATTTAATTCATCATTTAAAAGCTTAAATTCTTCCTTTGATTTTTCTTCATGGCAAAATACCTTAACAACCTTTTGTCCATTCATCATTTCTTCTATAAAGCCTTCACATTTAGCAATTGATATTTGCTGACGACGGAAATATTTTGCAGATCCTCCACCAATTTTCTTTGTGGCAAAGAAA
>JALEQD010000005.1 GCA_022768655.1 Anaeroplasma sp. | reverse complement strand
CCTAAAAAAACTGGACTTTTAAATTTAGTAATTAATAGATAAACAATAGTTCCAATTCCAGCACCAAATAATGCAGCTGATTGACTCATTCCATTTCCTACAATCATAGGTAAAGAAATAGTTCCAGCTAAAGTCGCCATTAACTGCTGAATTGCAGCTAAAATTATTTTTTTTACAGGTGGTTTATCTTCAACATTATAATACATATTCATAATCTTAATCCTCAACTAATTACTTATTTTCTAAAAACAAAGGAACTATTTCTTGTTTATCTACATCAACTAATCCTAATGTTGTAATTTTAAGATGAGGAATAACCGCAAGTCCCATAAATGCCATTAACATAAACGGCTCAATATCATAATTAGAGCCTATCTTTCTTGCTGAATTTCTAACATTTTCATTTTCATTAGAAATCTCTTTAGCAGATTTGGTAGTCATCAATCCTGCCAAAGGTAGAGCCATTTGAGCTAATACATCACCATTTTCAACTACGCAAAGTCCGCCACCCATTTTTTTAATAGCATTACCTGCTATAGCCATATCCTTATTATTTGTACCAATAATAACTAAATTATGCGAATCATGTGAAACAGATGAAGCTATGGCACCTGACTTCAGCCCAATTCCCTTTATATAACCAACTCCTTTGTGGTTAGTATATAAATGTCTTTCGCATACTGCAATTTTTAAAATATCTTTTTCAATATCAATTCCATTATTCTTATTAAAGTTTAATCTACAAATTAATTCATTTGATAATAATTGGTCCTTAATGATTTCAATCACTCTACAATCTGTATGCTTATCTTCAATATAAAAATCGTCTTCTTTTAAATCATCCATATAAAATGTACGATAAATATTTTTAAGTATTTCTGGTCTTACATTTGGTATTTCAAAATCAATTACCCTCTTGTTTTCCACAACTAAATTACCATTAACATAAACATCATTAATATCAATAGTATTTAAATCATTTAATACTAAAATGTTTGCCTTATATCCAGGTGCTATTGCACCAACATTTTTTAAACCAAAGCATTGCGCCGCTTGCAAGGATGCCATTCTAATTCCTGTAATAGCACTTTTACCTAAAGAAACTGCTTTTCTAATAATATTATCAATATGTCCATTCATTAATATATCATGTGGATGCTTATCATCTGTAACAAGCAAGCATCTTTGACAATAAGGCTCATCAAACAAGGAAATAAGTCCTTCAAGATTTCTAGCACTAGTTCCTTCTCTTATCATTACCCATTGTCCTTTTTGAATTCTTTCTTTGGCCTCTAATTCACTCGAACATTCATGATCATCTGTAATTCCAGCAACTATATATTTATCAAGCGCCTCACCTGTTAGTAATGGCGCATGGCCATTTATAATCTTATTCATTTTTTTAGCATCATTAATCTTTTCCATTACCTCTAGATCATCATTTATAACACCAGGATAATTCATCATTTCTGCCAAACCTAAAACTCGAGAATGAGAATAAAAATACTTTAAATCTTTTGCAGTCAGTTTAGCACCTGACTCATCAAATTTAGTTGCAGGAACACAAGATGGTAGCATTATATATGTTGTCATTGGAAGTCCTTCACTAGATGATAATATAAACGCAAGACCATCTAGTCCACAAACATTGCATATTTCATGTGGATCAGCCACAATTGCTACAGTACCACAAGGTAAGCAAACCTTCGCTAATTCATGAGGCATCAAAGTAGTGCTTTCTATATGAATATGGCCATCAATAAAACCAGGACATAAAATTTTATTTGATACATCAATTATTTCATCTGCAGTATCATAATTCCCTACTCCAAGTATCATTCCTTCAGTGCTCATTAGCACATTCTTTTTTTCTAAACTATTAGTAAATACATTTACAATCATTCCATTTTTAAGTAATCTTGTCATATAAGCCTCACTTGCATAAATCTTCCGAATAACCACTAAGACCTATATAAAGAGATAAATCCACATCAAAACTTGTACAATTTTTTGATACGTTTACTATTGGATATTTTGTAGAATCTGTAGATTTAAAGTTACTAACTGTAATGGTTAATTTATTATCGGCAACTGATATTTTTGTAATCTCGCCATTTGCATCTGGCAAAGATATATTTTGTGTATTACAATAGTCAGCATAAAATTCACCATATGGTAATGAAAAAGTAGAAACCGCATTAGACCCAGTTATAAATAATGAACTGTTTGCAAATATTTTAGGAGAACTAGTATATACTGTCAAAACTACTGTAGCAGTTGAATTACCCTTCAAGGCCTCATTTGAAAGCTCTAATTCATAATAATCATATGATACATTAGTATTTATTACATCTAGAGTACCTGACAATGTCACTTCT
>JALEQD010000157.1 GCA_022768655.1 Anaeroplasma sp. | reverse complement strand
GCTAAAAAAAGGTGAAAATCCACCTGTTGATTTTAGTAATTCATTAATTTATTATGCAGGTCCAACTCCAACAAAGCCTGGACATGCAGTTGGCTCTATTGGTCCAACCACATCATCAAGAATGGATAAATTTGCATATATGATGCCAAAGCTTGGTGTAATAGGAACAATTGGCAAGGGTCCAAGAGATGAATTATGCACTAAATTTTATATGGAGAATAAAATATTATATTTTATTACCACTGGTGGATGTGGGGCACTTCTTTCAAAAAGCGTAAAGAAGGCTACTGAAATAGCATTTTTTGATCTAGGTCCAGAATCTATAAAAAAGCTTGAGGTAGAGGATTTCACAATGATTTGTGCTATTGATTATTATGATAATAATATTTTTAAAGGGGTAAAGTAATATGAATTTAAAGGAAGAATCATTAAAATTACATGAAGAAAATCATGGTAAGCTTGAGGTTAAATCTAAAGTTAAGATTGAAAATCAACATGATTTATCACTAGCATACACACCAGGTGTTGCATTTGTTTGTAAGGAAATAGAAAAAAATCCAGAGCTTGCATATAATTATACTTCTAAAGCAAATATGGTTGCGGTCATTTCTGATGGTTCTGCTGTATTAGGCTTAGGAAATATTGGTCCATATGGTGCAATTCCTGTTATGGAAGGTAAGTCAATCTTACTTAAGGAGCTTGCTGGTGTTGATTCAATTCCAATTTGTCTTAATACTCAGGATGTTGAAGAAATTATAAAAACATGTAAATATTTAGAGCCAACATTAGGTGCAATCAATTTAGAGGATATTTCTGCTCCAAGATGTGTTACTATTGAAAGAAGATTAATTGAAGAGTTAAATATTCCAGTATTCCATGATGATCAGCATGGTACTTCTATTATTGTTGCAAGTGCATTTTTAAATATCGCTAAGCTTACAAAAAGAAAGCTTAGTGATTTAAGAGTAGTAATGTCTGGAACTGGTGCTGCTGGTTCTATGGTTGCTAAAATGCTTAAAAAAATTGGTGTTGGAACAATTAATGCTTATGATATTACGGGAGTAATTGATAAATCTAAATATGATTCTTACAATTTCTTAATTAAGGAGTTAATAGATCAAGGAGTATATGATACACCAAAATGTCATGATAATACTTTAGCATCCATTTTAAAGGGTGCTGATGCCTTTGTTGGAGTATCTGCTCCTAATTTAGTATCAAAGGAAATGGTTAAATCAATGAATAAGGATGCAATAATATTCGCAATGGCTAATCCTAATCCAGAAATAGGATATGAGGATGCAAAGGAGGCAGGTGCTTATATTGTTGGTTCAGGACGTTCAGATTATCCTAATCAAATCAATAATGTTTTAGCCTTCCCAGGATTATTTAAGGGTGCATTAAAGGTTAAAGCTACTAAGATAAATGATGA
>JALEQD010000150.1 GCA_022768655.1 Anaeroplasma sp. | reverse complement strand
TAGACATCATCCTTTGTTATTATTATTTCATGGTGATTGCTTCCAATATAATCAGCTACTATTTTGGCATACTTTAAATCTATTGCGTCAGTTGACATACCTATAGCAAATGTTTCTATTGGCTTTTTAAGTATTTTTGCTGCAATAGCACAAACTAGTGATGAATCTAAACCTCCAGATAGTAAAAAGCCTAATGGTGCATCAGCATCTAATCTTTTTTCAACACCACTAATTAGTAATTTTTTTATTTTTTGGCAGGCAGTTTCTACATCATCATAATTATATTTACTAACTTTAGATATATTGTTATAGCAGTAAAATTTACCATCAACATAATAATGTCCTGGTGGAAATGGTAATATTTCATCAGCTAATCCGACAATATTTTTAGGCTCTGATGCTAATATTATTTTTCCCTTTTTATCATAACCATAATATAGAGGTCTTATTCCAATTGGATCTCTTGCTGCAATAAATTTTTTATTTATACCATCATATATTATTAAAGCAAATTCAGCATCAAGCATTTTAAACATTTCTGTTTTATATTCCTTATATAATGGAAGAAGAATTTCACAATCAGATTCACTATTAAATATATACCCTTTATTAATCAAATCATTTTTAAGCTTTCTAAAGCCATATATCTCACCATTACAAACAACGTATGATTCATCTAGTTTAAATGGCTGCATACCATTTTCATTTAAGCCCATAATAGCTAATCTATGAAAAGCTAAGCATCCATCCTCAAGTTTAATTATTCTTGACATATCTGGGCCTCTAGATATTGTCATATTAAATCCTTTTTTAAAATCTTCATCTGTTAAATATTTTCCCTCATACCCCATTATTGAACACATAATATCAATTCCTTTCAAATATAAAAACAAAGTATTAAGTGGTTGAACCACCTAATACTGTTTTTATTATTCATCAACATTTTTTAATGCAGCTAATCCTTGTTCTCCAGTTCTTACTTTTATAACATCTAATACATTGTAAATGAATATTTTTCCATCACCGATGTGACCAGTGTACAATGCTTTTTTAGCTGTTTCTACAACTTTTGATACTGGAATTTCGCACACAACAATATCAACCTGTACCTTAGGAAGAAGTGTAGGCTCTACTTTGATTCCACGATAATATTCAGGTTGACCCTTTTGAATTCCACAGCCCATAACATGTGAAACTGTCATTCCTGTAATTCCAATTGCCATTAATGATTGCTTTAGCTTTTCAAGCATTCTTTCCTTACAAATTATTTCAACCTTCGTAATAACAGGATCACCTGCCTTTATTGAATCTATATTAGGCATTGTTTTAATTTCAATTGCCTCTGATTCTGGTGTTTCTCCTGATACAACTATTGCATCCTGATAAGCTATGTCCTCAGGTTCAAATTGAAAGCCTGCATAAGCAGAAGTAAGACCATGCTCTGTAATATCAAGACCTCTAATTTCTTCTTCGGCAGTAGCTCTTAGCCAAGAAGAACCATCTTTTCTTTTAATTGCCTTCATTGCAAAGAATATACCAAATGCCCATGCAGCAGTCCAAGCACAAACAGCTAAAACACCAATTAATTGAACAAATAGCTGACTAAAGCCATATCCATAAAATAAGCCTGATGTTCTAGAGAAAAGACCACAAGCTAGTGTACCCCATAAGCCATTCAAAAAATGAACTGAGCATGCACCAACTGGATCATCAATATGTAGTTTTTTATCAATGAATTCAACACCAAAGCATAATAGAATACCAGCTACTAAACCAATGAAAATTGAACCAACTAAATCAACTCTTGCACAGCCAGCAGTTATTGCAACAAGACCAGCAAGTGAACCATTTAATGTCATAGATACATCTGGCTTTCCATTTCTTACCCAAGTTATTATCATTACTGTTATAGTAGAAATCGCAGCCGCAACAGTAGTAGTCATAAATACCTGACCCATACCTTGATAGCCATTGTAGCTTGTACAGGCAGCAGCGTTAAAGCCATACCAGCCAAACCATAAAATAAATACACCTAATGCACCCATTAATACATTATGACCTTGAATCGCATTAATTTTTACTACCTTTTTGTTTTCATCACGTGTGTATTTTCCAATACGTGGTCCTAAAATCCAAGCACCAATTAGTGCTGTTAAACCACCAACCATATGAATTGAACAGCTACCAGATAAATCAATGAATTCCTGTAAGTCCATATTATGAGCTAAAACCTGAAGCCAGCCAATTGTTTCACCATTTGCGCTGATTCCCCAGTTCCAAAATGCTTCAACTGGATAAACGATAGCTGAAATAACCATAGAATAAACACAATATGCCTTAAAATTAGTTCTTTCTGCCATTGCACCTGAAACAATAGTTGCAGTAGTAGCACAGAAAACTAGATTGAAAATGAAATTAGTCCAGTCATAGTTCATCGGATCACCAAAAATATCACCATAAACCTGACCTGGTGCACCAAATAATCCTGCAATAGCATTTTCAGCACATAATAGTGGGCCACCAATTAAAATGAAAGCTACTGTACCTAAGCAAAAATCCATTAGATTTTTCATTGTAATATTACCAGTGTTTTTTGCCCTAGTGAAGCCTGCCTCACACATTGCAAAGCCTGCCTGCATAAAGAAAATTAATGCGATAGCTATTAATTTCCAAATATCATAGTTAAAAGAAGTATCTGCTCCTAAAATCATAATAATTCCCTCCCAAAAATTTTATAATTAATTTACAGAATATAATAAATCACCATATGATGGATAAGGCCAAGCTTTCTTATCTACTAAACCCTCTAGATTATCAACAACATCACGTAGTGCTTCCATTTTTGTTAATATTTCTTCTTTATAGAACATTGAAAGCTTTTCAATAGCGCTGATATCTTTTGCTTTAGCTAAAGAAGCCTCTAATGTAAGCTTAATTTCATATGCTTTCTTTAAGCCATCTGATAATTTTGTTAAAATATCAAATTCATATGAATAATCTACACCTAATACTTTCTTAGCAGAAATTGTATCTGCTAGCTCCTTAGAATATTTTGAAATAGCAGGAAGAATATCCTTTGATGCCATATCAAGAACTGTTAATGCTTCAATATTTACAACCTTTGTGTAATGCTCTTGAGCAATTTCATATCTTGCATGTATTTCATCAGTTGTATATATTCCATGTGATGTAAATAGCTTAACATTCTTATCATGTAAATAGTAAGGTAGTGCTTCAGGTGTTGATTTTAAATTTAATAATCCACGCTTAGAAGCTTCAACTACCCAAGCCTCATCATAGCCATTACCATTAAAGATAATACGTTTATGATCTATAATTGTTTTCTTAATTAATTCATGTAAATCATTTTTGAAATCCTTTGAATTTTCAAGCTTATCAGCAAATTGCTTTAAAGATTCAGCAACTGCTGTATTTAATATAATATTTGCACAAGAAATAGATTCTGATGATCCTAATGCACGGAATTCAAATTTATTTCCTGTAAATGCAAAAGGAGATGTTCTATTTCTATCAGTTGAATCCTTAGGAAGCTCAGGTAAAACATCGGCTCCGATTTTTAAGAATGATTTACCATCAGCCTTAAGTGGCTTTCCTGTTTCAATTGATTCTAAAACTGCTTCTAATTCAGAACCAACAAAAATTGAAATAATTGCTGGTGGAGCTTCGTTTGCACCTAAACGGAAATCATTACCTGCACTCGCAACAGAAATTCTTAATAAATCCTGATAATCATCAACAGCCTTAATTACTGACACTAAGAATAATAGGAATTGTGCATTTTCAGAAGGAGTATCACCAGGTTCTAATAGATTAATTCCTGTATTAGTAGACATACTCCAGTTATTATGCTTTCCACTACCATTAACACCCTTAAATGGCTTTTCATGTAATAAACATACTAAATCATGCTTTTTTGCAATTTTTTGCATAAGCTCCATTGTGATTTGATTGTGGTCAGCAGCAATGTTAGTTGTCGCAAATATTGGAGCTAATTCATGCTGTGCTGGCGCAACCTCATTATGCTCAGTTTTAGCTAATATTCCAAGCTTCCATAATTCCTCATTTAAATCATTCATAAAAGCTTGAACTCTTGGCTTAATTACACCAAAATAATGGTCCTCAAGCTCTTGACCTTTTGGTGCCATTTTACCAAATAATGTACGACCAGTATATATTAGGTCTTTACGCTTATTATACATTTCCTTATCAACTAAGAAATATTCTTGTTCTGGACCAACTGTTGTTTTAACGGTAATAACATCACTATGTCCAAAAAGCTTTAATACTCTTAATGCTTGCTTATTTAAAGCCTGCATTGATCTTAAAAGTGGTGTTTTCTTATCTAGAGCTTGACCACCATATGAACAAAATGCTGTAGGGATACATAATACCTTATCCTTAATAAAAGCATAAGATGTAGGATCCCATGCTGTGTAGCCTCTTGCTTCACAAGTTGCACGTAAGCCGCCTGATGGGAATGATGAAGCATCTGGTTCTCCTTTAATTAATTCTTTACCCTTAAATTCCATGATGATAGTACCATCTGCTTCTGGTGAAATAAAGGAATCATGCTTTTCAGCTGTAACACCTGTCATTGGCTGAAACCAGTGAGTATAATGAGTAGCTCCATTTTCAATTGCCCAATCCTTCATCGCTAGCGCAACTGAGTTTGCTACACTGATATCTAATTCCTTTCCTTCATTAATTGTTTTCTTTAGTTTTTTGTAAATGTCTGATGATAATTTTGATTTCATTACCTTATCATCAAAAACTAAACATCCAAAATAATCTGTTACTTGTTTCATGTTTGCCTCCTAAACAATAAAAAAAGGCAATGACAGCTTTTTAATGGCGTCATTGCCTTGATGCTTCAATTATAATATCATCATTATTCATTGTCAACACCAAAATAAAATTTATTTACCGAAAATAATAAAAAAATCGAATTTATTTTTGTTATTATCGACATATTATAAATATTATTCGAAAATATTTCATTTCATATTGACATATTTTTTTATTAGTGGTAATCTATTGTTAATGAACAAGGGCGTTCACTTTTTTGATTTATTTAGCTTTTAAAGAAGAATAAATCTTTGTAGGTTGAGCGCGCTTTTTTTGTTTTATTAAAAGGAAATGGGGTAATTTTATGGGCTATACAAAGAAAAATATCTTAGAATATGTTAAAGAGGACGATGTGAAATTCATTAGAATTGCATTTGTTGATCCATTCGGAAATCAAAAGAATATATCAATAATGCCAAACGAGCTTGAAAATGCATTTGATAATGGAATTATGATTGATGGGAAATATATATTTAAAGACAATGCTTCTAAATTATTATTAGTTCCTGATCCTAATACAATTTCAGTTTTGCCTTGGAGGCCTAGTCAAGGAAGAGTAGTTAGAATGTTTTCTAAAATTCTAAATAAGGATCATTCTTTCTTTGCATGTGATACACGTAGTTTTTTAATTAAGGCATTAGAAAGCATGAAAAATGATTTATTTTTTCAAACAAAATATGATTTTTATCTTTTGAAAACAAATGAAGAAGGAAACCCAACTAAAATTCCATATGATAATGCTTCATTTATGGATATAGCACCTGATGATAAGGGAGAAAATGTACGTAGAGAAATATGCTTATCTTTAATAGAAATGGATATTAAACCAGTTGCTTCACATCATGAGTCAGGACCTGGTCAAAATCGTATTTTTTGTCAAAAGGATAATCCTTTAAAGGCTGCTGATGATGCTATTACATTTAAATCTGTTGTTAAAACAATTGCTTCAAGAAATGGCTTATATGCCGATTTTTTAGTTAAACCAATTCGTAATGAGGTTGAGAATAGATGCTATATTGAAATATCTGGAAAGAATCTAAATTATGAGTATAAAAATCTTCTTAATCATTATAATGAAATAGAGCTATTTTTAAATCCAACAAAGGAGCTTTATGGTGATAATGAAAAAATAATGCTAGAGGATGATAGCATAATTATTGAGGTAACATCACTTATGAATCCATATATTGCTTTTGGATTAATAATATATGCAATGCAGGATGAAAGCTTAGGTGATTTAAATAAAAATTTATGTTTTGAGGATGCCTTAAATAAGGCTAAAAATAGTGAGTTTGTTAAGAAATATTTACCAAAGGAATTATTCGATTTTTATATGAGCATTTAATTATTGAGGTAGTAAGTAAAGGAGGGGAGAATATATGCTAAAGGAACTAAAATATAATGTTTTAGTTGTTTCTTCAAGTGAAAAATTTATAGGTACAATAAAAAAACTATTTTCCCCAGATGTAATTGATATGATTGATTTTGTATCAAATACCTTTCTAGCAAGAAGAATGATATTAGAAAGAAGCTATGAGATTGTTATTGTAAACAATCCAATAGCTTCTGGTGATGGAATTGATTTTTCAATTGATATTATTGAAAGCTATAATGTAGGAGTTATTTTATTTACTAGTAGTGAAAGCTATCATGAGGTTTTTGATAAAACACATGAATTAGGAATTTTAACAATTTCAAAGCCCGCATCTACTGATACCTTTATTCAGGTTTTTAGATTACTATGCTCAACAAGAGAAAGAATTCATAATTTAGATGAAAAGAGAGTTTCTTTTAATGAGAGATTAGAAATCATTAGATTGGTTGATGAGGCAAAGATAAAATTAATTAAATATGCTCATTTTTCTGAGGATGAAGCACATAAGTATATTGAAAGACAGGCAATGCAATTTAGAATAACAAAAAAGCAGTCTGCATTAATGATAATTGATAAATATAAAGATTAAATAAAGGAAGTAAATAAAATGAGAGAGCTTAAAGGTTTACATGAAGAATGTGGAGTATTTGCTGCATATGGTATTAATAATTCTAGTGAAGTAACATATTTTGGACTACATTCTTTGCAGCATAGAGGACAAGAGGGATGTGGTATTGTTACCTGCTGTGATGGTGTAATGAAAAGGGTCAAGGGAATAGGACTAGTTAGTGAAGTATTTAATGATAATAACTTAAAAACATTAAATGGAAATATGTCAATAGGACATGTAAGATATTCTACTGCTGGTGGTGGTGGAATAGAAAATGTTCAGCCTTTTTTATTTAATCATCATACAGGACAATTTGCATTATGTCATAATGGTAATTTAGTTAATACTGACTATTTAAAAAGGAAATGTGAGGATAGAGGCAGTATATTTCAATCAACCTCAGATACAGAGGTTTTAGCCCACTTGTTACAAAAGGACAGTAATCCTGTAAGATTTTTGTATTCATTAAAAAGTGCATTACAAATGATTGATGGAGCATTTGCCTTTTTGATTATGCTAGGTGATAGAATCTATGCTTGTCGTGATAAATATGGTCTAAGACCACTTTCTATAGGCAAATTAAATGAAGGATATATTATTTCTAGTGAAACCTGTGCTTTTGAGGTTATTAATGCAACATTTTTAAGAGATGTAAAGCCTGGAGAAATTGTTGAAATAGGAAAAGATGGTATAAAGAGTTATTTTTATACTAAGGAAACAAAAAACAAGATGTGTGCTATGGAATACATATATTTTTCTAGACCAGATAGTGATATTGATGGTACAAATGTACATGCCTTTAGAAAAGAAAGTGGTAGATTATTATATAAGGAAAACCCTATTGATGCAGATATTGTTATAGGTGTACCTGATTCATCCTTATCAGCCGCAATAGGATATTCAGAGGAAAGTAATATTCCATATGAAATGGGACTTATAAAAAATAAATATGTTGGAAGAACATTTATACAACCATCACAATCAATGCGAGAAAAAGGCGTAAGAATGAAGCTTTCTGCTGTTTCATCGATAGTAAAAGGAAAAAGAGTAGTATTAATCGATGATTCAATAGTAAGAGGAACAACAAGTAAAAGAATAGTTGCTTTATTAAAGGAGGTTGGAGCAAGTGAGGTTCATGTTAGAATTGCTTCTCCACAAATTACTAATCCATGTTTTTATGGTGTTGATATTTCAACATATGATGAGCTTATTTCTGCAAAAAAGAATGTTGAGGAGGTAAGAGAATATATTGGAGCTGATTCATTATATTTTATCTCAAAAGAAGCATTGTTTGAAGCAGCTAAAAGAAGTGATTTATGTCTTGCATGCTTTACTGGAAAATATCCTACTCCTTTATATAAATCTATAGAGGATGCAAATAAGGATGGAAAGTTTTAGGTGATTGATATGGAAAAGAAAACTAGATTTATTTTTGTTACAGGTGGTGTTGTATCATCCCTAGGAAAGGGTATTGCAGCATCTTCTATTGGAAGATTACTTAAAAATAGAGGCTTCAAGGTTTTTATGCAGAAATTTGATCCATATATAAACGTTGATCCTGGAACTATGTCTCCATATCAGCATGGTGAGGTTTTTGTTACTGATGATGGTGCAGAAACAGATTTGGATTTAGGGCATTATGAAAGATTTATTGATGAAAATTTAAGTCAAAATTCTAATATTACAACAGGAAGAATTTATTCTAGTGTTATCGCTAAGGAAAGAAGAGGAGATTATCTTGGGGCAACAGTCCAAGTAATACCTCATATTACAAATGAAATAAAAAGTAAATTAAAAGAAGCAGCTAAGGAGTCAAATGCTGATTTTATAATAACAGAGATTGGTGGTACAGTTGGTGATATTGAATCACTTCCGTTTTTGGAAGCAATTCGACAAGCAAGAAGAGATTTTGGATATGAAAATACATTATATGTTCATAACACATTAGTTCCATATTTGCATGCGGCAGATGAGATTAAAACTAAACCAACACAGCATTCAGTAAAGGAATTAAGAGGAATTGGTATTCAGCCTGATATCATAATATTAAGAAGCGAGGTTGATATAACTGAGTCTCAAAAGGATAAAATTGCTTTATTTTGTGATGTTGATAAGGAAGCAGTTTTTGTTGCAAAGGATGCAAAAATATTATTTTCTGTTGTTACGGAGCTTCATAAGCAGCATATTGATGATATTATTTTAAAGCATTTTAAAATGGAAGCTAAAGAAGCAGATATGACTGAATGGAATGAGCTTATTCATAAAATAGAGAATTTAAATGGAGAGGTAAACATTTCTTTAGTTGGTAAATATGTAGAATTACATGATGCATATTTATCAGTTAGTGAGGCTTTAAAGTCTGCTGGCTATTATCATGGCAAAAAAGTTAATGTTAATTATATTGATGCAAATCAATTAACAGATGATAATGTATCTTCTTATTTAAAAGATACAAATGGTATTATTGTACCAGGTGGCTTTGGAATAAGAGCCTCAGAAGGAAAAATTTGCGCAATAAAATATGCAAGAATAAATAATATCCCATTTTTTGGAATATGCTTTGGAATGCAGCTTGCCTGTATAGAATATGCTAGAAATGTATTCGGCTATACAGATGCAAATTCTACAGAGCTTGATCCAGATACAAAGCATCCTATTATTGATTTATTAACTGATCAATATGATGGAATTGAAATGGGTGGAACATTGAGATTAGGATTATATGATTGCCATATAGCTTTAGATACTAAGACATATGAAGCATATAAAGAATTAGATATTAAAGAACGTCATAGACATAGATATGAATTTAATAATGAATATAGTAATATTTTTTCAAAGGATTTAATAGTTTCAGGTAGAAATTTAAAAGCAAATCTTGTTGAAATTGTTGAGCTTAAATCACATCCGTGGTTTGTTGCTTGTCAATTTCATCCTGAATTTCTATCAAGACCACAGCGTCCTCATCCATTATTTAGAGATTTTGTTGGCGCTGCCATAAAAAATAAGAGGTGATTAACATATGGAATATCCAAATAAAACTGGTCTTTATGATCCAAGCTATGAGCATGATGCCTGTGGTATTGGGGCGATAGCTCAAATTAAAGGTATTAAAACACACAAGACAATAAAGGATGCATTAGATATTTTAATTCATCTTGAGCATAGAGGTGGTACTGGAGCTGAGGATAATTCAGGTGATGGTGCCGGAATACTTATTCAGATTCCAGATAGGTTCTTTAGAGAAGAAAAGCTTGGCTTTATTCTTCCTAAGGAAGGAGATTATGGTGTTGGACAATTATTTTTATCTAAAAACGAAGAATTAAGAGAAAAGGAAATAGCTTTAGTTACAGATACATTAGTATCAGAAGGATTAATTGTATTAGGCTATAGACGTTGTCCTGTTGATACCTATGGCATAGGTAAAACTGCTTTAAGTGCAATGCCATATATTGTTCAGGTTTTTGTTAAAAAGCCTGATAATATTAATTCAGCTCTTGACTTTGAAAGAAAGCTTTATGTTGCAAGAAGAGTAATTGAATCTATTGCAATTAAAAATAATTTAAATCTATATTTTTGTTCATTTTCATCAAGAACAATTGTATATAAAGGAATGCTTGTATCTACTCAGGTAAGAGACTTCTATTTAGATTTGAAGGATACAAAGGTTGAATCAGCTATTGCTTTAGTTCACTCAAGATTCTCAACTAATACATTTCCTTCATGGGAGCGTGCTCACCCTAATAGATTTTTATGTCACAATGGTGAAATAAATACTATTCGTGGAAATGTTAATTCTGTTAAGGCTAGAGAGGGCTTATTTAAATCAAATGTATTTAATGATGATTTAAAAAAGCTAATTCCATTAATTCCAAAGGAATCATCAGATTCAGCAATGTTTGATAATTTCTTAGAATTTATGTATCTAAATGGTAGAACAATGGAAGAAACAATTATGATGATGATTCCCGAACCTTGGCTAAAGAATCCTAAGATGGATCCAGATTTAAAGGCATTTTATGAATTCCATTCTACTTTTATGGAGCCATGGGATGGACCAGCTGCTGTATTATTTACAGATGGTGTAAAGCTTGGTGCTTCATTAGATAGAAATGGTTTAAGACCGTCAAGATATTATGTTACAAAGGATGATTATTTAATATTATTTTCTGAAACTGGTTCACTTCCAATTGAAGAATCAAGGATTTTAGAAAAAAAGCGCTTAGAACCTGGAAAAATATTATTAGTTGATACAGAAGAAAAACGTATTATTTCAAATGATGAAATAAAAATGAAATATTCAAAGATGTATCCATATAAAAAATGGAATAATAATATCATTCATATTAATTCAATTCCTGATATTGAAATACCAAAAACAAATGAGGATATTCATTTTATTCAGCATGAATGTGGATATACATATGATGAATTAATGGAGGGTATTATTCCACTTGCTCAAAATGATAATGAAAAGGTTGTATCAATGGGTACTGATATCCCACTTGCAGTACTTATGGAAAAGGAATTTAATTTGTATCAATTCTTTAAGCAAAGATTTGCTCAAGTTACAAATCCACCTATTGATTCAATTAGAGAGGATATTGTTACAAGTGGATTAGTATATCTAGGTAGAGAAGGTAATTTATTAAATCCAACAGAAAAAAATGCCTTTAGAATAAGAGTTGAAAATCCTATTTTATCATCACAGGATTTTTATAAGATTAAAAATATTGAAAAAACTAAGGGTTTAAAGGTTGAATCTGTATCATTTAGATATGATTATAATAAAGAAAGCATGGAAAATGCTTTGGATAGAATATTTAAAGAATGTGAAGAAAAAATTGATAATGGTGCTTCAATAATTATTCTTTCTGATAGATTAGGTAGTGGTATAAAAATTCCATCACTTTTAGTTTCTTCTGGATTGCATCAATATTTGACTAGAGTATCTAAAAGAACACATATATCAATTATCTTAGAAGCATCAGAGCCAAGGGAAATTCATCATTATGCTTGCTTGATTGGTTTTGGTGTGACAGCTATTTATCCATATTTGGTTTATGAAACAATTGATGAATATGTAGAACGTGGATATATTACATTATCAAAGGATGTTGCAAAGCATAATTATAGTCATGCAGTATTAAAATCAATTATTAAAATTATTTCTAAGATGGGTATTTCGACAATACAATCATATAATGGTGCTCAAATTTTTGAATGTATTGGACTTAATGATGAAATAATTAATAAATATTTTACTAATACTCCAAATTCTATTGGTGGTATATCATTAAAGGAAATCGAAGAAAATGCGATTAAGCTTTATAATAATGCATGTAATAGAAAGGATGATACTTTAGATTCTCTTGGATTACATGGTTATAGAAAAAATGAGCATGATCATTTATATGATCCATTAACTATTTTCCACTTGCAATCTGCTTGTAGAAGTGGAAATTATGAGGAATATAAAGAATTTACTAGTTTACTTGGTAAAAAGGTAATTAATATTCGAGATACATTAGATTTAGATTTTTCCCATGCAATATCAATTGATGATGTTGAGCCAGTAGAAGAAATAGTAAAAAGATTTAAAACTGGTGCGATGAGTTATGGTTCTATTTCTAAAGAAGCTCACGAATGTATGGCAATCGCAATGAATAGGCTAGGTGGAAAATCTAATACTGGTGAAGGTGGAGAAGAAAGAGAAAGATATATAAAGGACAGTAATGGTGATAATCGTTGTTCACAGATTAAGCAGGTTGCATCAGGAAGATTTGGAGTTACAATTGAATATTTAACTAATGCGGTTGAAATCCAAATAAAAATGGCTCAGGGTGCAAAGCCAGGTGAGGGTGGACAATTACCTGGAAATAAGGTATTTCCATGGATTGCGAAGGCAAGACATTCTACTCCTGGTGTAACATTAATTTCACCTCCTCCACATCATGACATTTATTCTATTGAGGATTTGGCACAATTAATATATGATTTGAAAAATG
This sequence comes from Anaeroplasma sp., assembly GCA_022768655.1. GTDB lineage: Bacteria > Bacillota_I > Bacilli_A > Acholeplasmatales > Anaeroplasmataceae > Anaeroplasma. The sequence goes on along the minus strand of JALEQD010000150.1, from coordinate 3,156 downwards.
CCAATAGAAAAGCAAGAATTTCAGTTAAGCTAGTAAGTGAATCTGGAGTTGGTACTATTGCTGCAGGTGTTGTAAAGGCTGGTGCGAATACTATTTTGATTTCTGGATACGATGGTGGTACAGGTGCTTCTCCAAGAACATCAATTAATAATGCTGGTATCCCTTGGGAAATAGGACTATCTGAAACACATCAAACATTAGTAATGAATGGTCTTCGTGATAGAGTAAGAGTTGAAACAGATGGAAAGCTATTAACTGGTAAGGATCTAGCAATTGCTATTTTACTAGGTGCAGAGGAATTTGGTTTTGCTACAGGACCACTTATCGCTATGGGATGTATAATGATGCGTGTATGTAATATGAATACCTGTCCTGTTGGAATTGCTACTCAAGATGAAAGATTAAGAGCTAAGTTTAAGGGTAAGCCTGAATATGTTATGAATTTTATGAGGTTTATTGCTAGTGAATTACGAGAATATATGGCAAAGCTAGGCTTTAGAACAATAGATGAAATGGTTGGACATACTGAGTTATTACATATAAAGTCTAAATATGAAAATAGAATAGATGTATCTAAGCTTTTATATAATTCTAAGGTTGTTAATAGAAGTGATAATATCTTTAAAGAATATAAGAAAATTGATTTAAATAATACTTTAGATTCAAGAGTATTATTGCCTTTGTGTCAGGAATCTATTAAATATGGCTCTTTAAAGCAAATAGATATAGAAATATCAAATGTAAATCGTTCTTTTGGTACCATTCTTTCTAATGAAATAATTAAGGTTTATAAAGATAAAAAATTACAAGATGATACAATAACAATTAACGCAACAGGAAATGCTGGTAATTCATTTGGTGCTTTTTTAACAAATGGTGTAACAATAAAAGTTACAGGTGATGCAAATGATTATTTAGGTAAAGGCTTATGTGGTGGTAAATTAATAATTAAACCATCAGATGAGGCAACATTTGCACCTGAGAAAAATATTATTTGTGGTAATGTTGCATTATATGGTGCTACTAGTGGTGAATGCTATATGGATGGTATTGCTGGTGAAAGATTTGCGATAAGAAATTCTGGTGCTAGTGTTGTTACCCTAGGCTGTGGATTACACGGCTGTGAATATATGACTGGTGGAGTAGTATTAGTTTTAGGTAAAATAGGTAGAAATTTTGCTGCTGGTATGAGTGGTGGAGTAGCTTATATTTATGGATTAAATAATAAGAAAAACATTAATACGGAATTAGTATCTATTCTAGATCTTGATGAAAAGGATGTTTATATAGTTAAAAAATTATTGAAAAATCATAGTGATTATACTAATTCAGAATATGCCTCTAATTTACTTTATAGCTTTGATCCTAAGGATTATTTCAAGGTATTGCCAAATGATTATGCAGTTATAATGAATTATATTGAAGAATTTAGATTAAAGGGAAGTCAAAATCCTGAATTAGATGCATTTAATAAATTTATGGAGGAAAGATAATGGGAAAGCCTACTGGATTTATGGATTATGAAAGAAAAAATAAAAAAGAAATTTCACCTTTAAAGCGTATTAATAATTTTAATGATTTTCACATTCCATTTGATCTTGAAACACAAAAGGAACAAGCAAGTAGATGTATGAATTGTGGAATACCATTTTGTCAATCTGCGATGAAGGTTAATAACAGAAATGTTGGATGTCCATTATCAAATCTTATTCCTGAATGGAATCATCTGATTTATTTAGGATTATATGAGGAAGCATATAAAAGATTAGAAAAAACAGCACCATTTCCAGAATTTACGGGAAATGTATGTCCTGCATTATGTGAGGCATGCTGTTCTTGCTCGATTAATGGTGATGCAGTTGGAATTAAGGCTAATGAGCTATTCTTAATCGAAAAGGCATTTGAAAATGGCTGGATTAAACCAAAGCTTGATATTGTAAGAAATGGTAAAAAGGTAGCTGTTATTGGTTCTGGTCCTGCTGGTTTATCATGTGCAAAAAAATTAAATTATGCTGGCTTTAAGGTTACTGTATATGAGAAAAATGATAGATTTGGTGGTTTGTTGATGTATGGTATTCCTAATATGAAAATTGAAAAGAATGTAATTGAAAGAAGAATTAATCTTTTAAAGGAAGAGGGAATAGAATTTGTCAATAATACTAAGGTTGGAAAAGATATTAGTATGGAGGAACTAAGTAATAATTACGATGAAATTGTATTTGCCTGTGGTACATCTTTGCCAAGAGGCTTAGCACTTCCTAATAATAATGCAAATGGTATATTATATGCTGTAGATTTTTTAACTGAAACCACTAAAAACTTATTGGATAAAAAACCATTTACTTATGATTTAAAGGATAAAAATGTAATAATTATTGGTGGTGGTGATACTGCAAATGATTGTTGTGGTACTGCAGCAAGACAAAGAGCTAAAAGTATAATGGAGCTTGAAATAACAAAAGAACCACCACTAGAAAACACACTTCCTTGGCCTAATTATCCTAATAAAAAGAAAACAGATTATGGTGTATTAGAAGCAAATGAATTAATGGGTCATGATATTAGATTATATGAGACAACAATAGATGAGCTTGTTGTTGAAGATAATAATCTTAAAGGAGTATATATCAAAAATGTATGCTTTACTGTTGAAAATGGCAAGGGTGTATTTAAGGATGTTGAAGGTAGTAGAAAATATTTAGATTGTGATTATTTGATTATTGCGATGGGATTTTTAGGTACAACTGATGAGGATTTGCTATCATATGGTTTAGAAAATAAATCAAATAGAGTAAAGCTTGAAGGCTTTAAATATAATGATAAAATCTCAGTTTGTGGTGATATGAAAAATGGACAATCATTAGTTGTTATTGCCTTAAAAGATGGAATTGATTGCGCTCAAAGCATTATTAATAAATATGAATAATAATAAAATCTCCTTATGAATTTAAGGGGATTTTTTATCTTTTAGTCATTTTTTTCACAAATTAAAAAAAATTTAAAACTTTTCCTATTTTCTAACTATTATTTATATGAAGGAGTAAAACACCTTATTTTTTTTACTTCAAATTATAATAATAAGGAGAAAAAGAAATATGAAAAATGAAAATCTAAATGAACCAAATTTTAATTTAACAAATGATGTATTATTTAAGG
>JALEQD010000143.1 GCA_022768655.1 Anaeroplasma sp. | reverse complement strand
TCCACTGAAGCAATTTTAATAATATCACCAACTAATAACCCACCATATTGAGCACATGATGAGTAAGAACTATTTTTTACAGTGATATTTTTAATAGTTGCATGAACTTCTTTATCTGCTCCTTCATTTCTACCAAAAATTAAACCAACATAATTTCCTGAAGTTACTGCAGCACATGAATTGAATTCGATTCCGTCAAAAGTAACTTCACCATCATTACATTCACCAGCAATAATTGCGATTGTTTCATTTGTAGAAGTAGCAACACAGTTTAAGAATTTTACATTTTTAATTGTTGATTCACCAAGAACTGTCTTAAATAACATACCATCTTTTGAATCTCCAGCTGTGTAAGAACCATTTGAAATAACGTGTCCTTGTCCGTCAAATACTCCTTTAAAGAAAGAAGCAACTTCATATGTTGGGATTTCAAAACCTGATAAGTCGATATCTTTTGTTAATCTATAATTGTGTGCAATAACTGAATTATCATTATATTGATTTCTAATTGCGAATAATTCTTCGGCAGTTGAAATTTCTACGAATGATGCTTCAAAAAGAGCTAAGAATGTTTCAGCCATTGCATTCTTAGTTTGAGTTTTTAATGCTTCAATAGATTCTAATGATCCTGCAGCATTAATTGCTGTTGTAGCAACAGAAATTAAATTTGCAACAGTACCATCATCTTTAGTATTAACATAATAGTTTTCTGCTGAGTTAAATTTTGAAATATCTGAAATTGCTGTTAGTTTAGCATTAGATAATTGAGCAGCTAAAATTTTTGCTTCTTCATCTAAATCAGCTTGAATACCTTCAAGAATTTCTGTAATAACTGCTTTAATAGAATCAATAGCATTCTTGTATGCAGTAGCTACTTCTTCATTTGTAGTAGCTGCTTCAATTGCAGTTTTTGCTGTAGACACTGCTGCGGCAATATCTTCATTTTCTTCTTCTGTTATACCAGCAACTGCTAAAACGTTAACCTTATATGAGTCAACATTAGTCTTTGCTGTAGTTTTTAATTCATCTAAAGCAGCCTTCTTTAATGCAGCTTCCTTCTCAGCTAATGCAGCGTTCTTTTGAGCTTCAGCCTCTTGATTAGCCTTATCAACAGCTTCATTAACTTTGTTATTTACGTCTTCTTCAGTAAATTGCTTATCACCGCATGATGCTAATGCAGTAATACCAACTGCTACAAAAGATAGAGCAAATAATTTTTTAATTTTCATAATTAATTTTCTCCTTTTTGTAATTGATTTTGCTTTTTGTAAACGATTTCAAAAAGCTATACGTTATTATTCTATCATTTTTATTTTGTCAAGTAAAGCGTTTTCTTAATTTTGAAAAAATGAAAATAATTATTAAATTTTTTCCGTTACAAAAATGTAAATTTTGTAACGATTTTGTTTAATAATAGAACAAAGCGTAATAAAACCTATAATTTAGTTTACATTTATGATTGTTTCAAAAAAACAAAAAAATATAGAGGACTATACCTCAAATTTAGTCCTCTATTCAAAATCAAATTATTAAATTTTATTCAGCTTTATATTCAACTTTAATAGATTTTAAGTACTTATTTCCTGTAGCTAAAATAGTTACTGTTGCATCAGCTGTATATGTTTTTTCTGTATCAACTGAAGTTGCTTCAACACCATCTAGGCTATATGCGAAATTGCCAGGATATCCACATACTGTAACCTTAGCACCTGCTTTTACATTAAATGTGATCTTAGTACCTGTGTTGAATTGAACATTATCTCCACCATTTAATGCAAATTTAGCACCAGAAGCTGTTGCGTCTATTATAAAGTTTTCATAAATAGCAGTAGCTCCTTGAACTTGTGTAGAACCTAAAGCAGTAGCTAAATTTTTATTATTAGAACCTAAAATTGTAACAGCTGTCTTTTCCACTGGAGTAACTACTGTAATTGTAGTTATATATGCATTACCAGCATCACCAGTGATTATAACTTCACCTTCTTCATTAGCTTTATATACTAGATTTTTATTATCATCAAGTGTTACTTCATTTCCATTTAATTTAACTCCTGAAGAATATGGCATATTTACTGTTAAAATTGCATCTTTGGCTAAATTAATCTTTACTGAATTGCTTTCTTTTAATGCAACATATTTTCCTTGATGTGCAACACAACCAGTAAATGTAATCTCATTTGTTGATTCAACTGCTGTACCATCAGCTGGTTTATTAGTTAAAGCAGCAAAATTATAGTACAAACTACTTACAGGACCAGTTACTACATCAACTTCTAATGCATCCATAGCTGTTTTTGCTGCTGCTATAGCTGCTTGTAATGATGCATCATCAGTCGCTGCATTAATTGCTGCCTTTTGTGCAGCTAAAGTTGTTTGATAATTTTCATTTTGTGTATATTTTGATGCAGGATAAGAAGCATCTAATTTACTACATGCAATTGTCTTTTTTTCTTCAAGTGTTCTGAAAACTACACCAACAAATCCTAAATAATTATCAGTAGTTGCTTCAATTGTAATTGTACCAGCACCAGAAATTTCATATTCAACAATATCTCCACCACCATTACTTACAGTAGTTTTGTTTCCTGTTACTGCTTCACCATTAAATTTTACAGTTTGTAATGCTGAATAATATCCTACTAATAATGTACAAGCTTTATCAACTTTAAATTCAATAGAAGCACCTGTTTTAAATGTTAACCAGTTTGTAACTTGACCATTACTCATACAATTAGTTAATTTAAATTCATTAACATATACTGTTTTACCAGTTGCATCAATTGCCTCAGATGGATAAATGATGCTACTATTAGGGATACCTGTTTTGCCTTCTGTATAATGAGTACCCTTAAATGATAAACCAGTAGATTCAGAAATAATTGCTTCTTTATATTCACACTTAGCATATAATATTGGATTATTTTCTTGTGCGAAATCACCGCGTTGAATATTCCATAATCCAGCTGATGTTAATTTGTATACATATGTATAAACCTTACCATCTGCTGATTGTGTTGTAGAAATAGGGGCAATAGCTTCTCCACCATCAAGGGCTACATTTGGTGTTACAAATACCTTACCTGCATCACAAGTAATAATAGTTAATTCTGCAGGCTTTGTAGTTGCTATAGAAAGTAAACCAGCACTATTAAGCTTTAATCCATTACTTGTTTCAATTGTTTGACCTGCATTATTTGTGAATGAATAATCTGAACCTAAACTTTTATATACAGAATTATTTGGATCAAAATTTTCAATATTTAATGCGCCTTCCTCTTCAGCAACATTAGTACTATCTGTTGTATACCATTCTGATACTGTCCAATTAGCCTCTTTTGGATTACATATTAATTCATTATATACTCCAGAACCATCACAAGATGTTGCTCTAAATGTAACAGTACCAGCTGCTTTAAATGTAATACGTCCAGAATATTGATCAATTTCTGCAATATTTGTATCTGAAGATGACCAAAGAACAGTCTTATTAGTTGCATTTTTATTTACTGAAGCAGAAAGTGTAATTCCTACACCTACTGTTTGAGCCCTAGAGCTTGCAGAAATATTAATTTCACTTACAGGTGTTGCCTCAGGAATAGTTGAATCTGGTGCTACAACAATCTTAGTTATATATGTTGTAGCCTTTGCTGTAATAACAAATTCGCGTGCAGTTTCATCAAATACTATATAATCTTGTTCAACCTGACTTCCAGTTGAATAGTTATTAAAGAACATTAATTGGATGCCTTGAGTGTCTGCTTTAGCCTCTGCAGTTCCACTATAATAGCCATAAACCTCTACATAGCATTTTCCAGTAATAGGAAGTGTAATTGTTGCACCATTTTGACCAACATAATGAGGCTTAGCACCATCCTTAGCAAAACCACTACAAATTGATGAATAATCAGTGTTACCATCAAATGTATAAACTGTTGGATCAACGGCTACTTCACCATCTAAAATAGCTTTAGATTCATCTTCAGCTACTTTATATCCTAAATCAGCAATTAATGCATCAATATCCCAATAATTAGCTGAATCTCTTTCATATCTTAATTTACCAGTATTATAAATTCTATTTAAAATAGCTCTTCTACCATTATATTCGCTATTTGTTACTGTATCATTTAAAATATAATCTTTATTAGATAAATTTAAAGAAGTAGCAGTAGCACTATCCATCTTCCAACCAATAATTGTTTGCTCATAATCAGTTGGAATCATATTTCCATACCATGGAGCATTTGTAGATTTTGAATCATCATTAGCTGTAATCTCAATACCACTACATGTTGTGTTAATATATGCTACCTGATTATAATATCCTGATTGCCATGGTGAACGAGCTAAATATGTTTTTTGATCATTTTTAGTAGCATCACTTGACTCTCTTACTACTGAATTAAAGAATACTAATCCCTTACCTACTTTTTGAGTAATTGTCATTCTTGGTGCTGATACATATGAATTATGAGTTTTAGCATTTTCATCCCAAACTGAAACAATTTCACAATTTTCATATAATGCAACACTTCCTGATGCTTCCATCCAAATAAAGTCAACATCTCCTTCAACATAGCATCCATAGAACCATGCTTTACCAGCTGTTCTTAAGGTATCCTGATGTGAAATGAAAGAACAGTTATAAGCAACTGTATTACCTGTTGTATCAGTAGCTAAAACCTCTGCTTGAACATCCTTTGTTGTTGAAGAACGAGAATAATCACTTACTAATGAAATATTTTCTAAAATAATACTACCTGAACCTTGAATTTCAAGTAATTCACGGCCTCTCATTGCAGCCATGTTATTTCCGCGTCCTTTAATAATTACATCTGAACCGTATTTTTCATTTGTATTACCGATAATGCGAATAGTTGCAGAACCATTATAACCTAAGCCATTTTCCTCATATGTACCTTTATTAAGTCTTATAGTAAATGTATCTTTACTATCTGTAGGAATTGCAGCTAATGCTTCTGTAATTGTACTATATTCTGTTCCATTCATTGAAATTGCTGGTGCATCTAATATCCAGCGAGCAGTTAATGTAATATTTGATGTAACTGGTTTTGTAAAATCAAATAATTCATTACCACATAACCAACCATCAAAAACATATCCTGCTTTTGTTGGAGCAGTTGGAGCAGTAAGAATATTTCCATGTCCAATAGTAACTGGATCTACTGTACTACCACCAGTAGAATCAAATGAAACTGTACGAGATTCTAATGTCCAATGTGCTGTTAATTCTAAATTTGATGTAATAGGTTGTGTAAAATCAAATTGAGAATCACCATTAAACCAACCAGCAAATAAGTAATTTTGCTTAATTGGATCATCAGGTCTTGTAGCTAATTTACCATCTTTAACTGAAATTGGATCAACTTGAGAACCACCATCAACATTAAATGTAACAGTGTATGTAGCTACTGCAGTCCATTTTGCATAAATTGTAGTATTTACAGTGATTTCTTTAGTGAAATCAAAAGAAATAGTACAATTAGCATCTGAATACCAACCACCAAAAATATAATCTTCTTTTGTTGGATCAGCAGGCTTTGTTACTTTATCTCCAGCCTTTATTGTTAATTTGTTTATTGCAGAACCGCCATTTACTTCAAATGTAACTGTAATATCTTCTTTTTCAGTTACAGGAGGATCTACAGGTTCTGGTTTTACAGAAGGATTATCACAAGAAGCTAATCCTAATGCTACTGAGGCTAATAATAGTCCAGTAATAATTTTTCTTTTTTTCATTTTTTTCTCCTTCTTAAATTATTTTATTTAACGTATGAAAACGTTTTTTTATTTGTGTACACGATTATAACAACAGAATTATTGAATGTAAATAGCAAAAATTGTTTTATTTTCGCACATGACAAATACAGTTGCAACTATAAAAAAATTGTAACGATTTTTGTAGATTTTATTTTATTTTTTATTTATAATATAGTTGCGAGTATCGATAAAAAAATTAATAAGGGGCTTATAGTTATGGAATTTTCAAGAAACAAAAAGGCTCAAGATTCACAAAGAGCAATATATAAGGGCTTAAGACGTATATTAGAAAGAAAAAGCCTAAAGGATGTTACAATCGTTGATATTCAAAAAGAATGTAATATTTCAAGAACCACATTTTATAGAAATTATCGTAATATTATTGATGTTTTAGATGTAATATTTAAATGGTATTATGAAGAATATGAAGATCTTAGAAAAAAAGAAGATGATAAGGTATCATTCTTCTTCAGATATTGGATATTACATAGAGATTTATTAACAATTATAGAAAATAATAGACTTGATATTTTAAAAAAATGTATAATAAGATTTTCAGAAAATAAAAATCCAATATATATTGAAGCAAAGCATGCATTATTTGCAGCAATTGTTGTATATTGGTCAAAGGATAGAAATATGACTCCAGAGGAATATGAAAAAAAAGTAAAAGAACAATTAAGTATTGAGGCTGTAGATTTTTTGGTAAAATAAAAACTAAGAATGCTTAAAACCTGATTAATGGGTTTGGTATTCTTAGTTTTTTATTTATTAATTTTCTAATATTTTATCAATTATATCTATATCTAAATCTAATAAATTTGCTATATCTTCTTTAGACATACCTTTTTTATACATTTTCAAAACAACTTCTTTTTGATTTTTTTGAATTCCTTCTTCAATTCCTTCTTCTTTAGCTTCATTTCTACTTGTATTATAATCTAGTCTTTGTCTAAGCTCTTCTAAGGCTAGGTCTATTGTTTTACTTAATTCTGTATAATTATTCATATTTACAGCAGCCTCCTTTATAAAGATATTATTAGAATAGAGATTTCTTTTTATATTATCATTTGATTTAATCAT
>JALEQD010000138.1 GCA_022768655.1 Anaeroplasma sp. | reverse complement strand
AGAGTATTAGTCACTCTTTAGATAATAAAAGCACCCTATATCCACGATATAAGGTGTATCTAAAGATATTAATATTTCGTTAAAATAGGCGAATGCCTAGATGAATAAGTTATTTTTTGAATAAATTATTCATTTTGTTCAAAACGATTACTTGTAAAAAAATGGAAAAATTGCTTGAATATAACATTATTTTGTATGTATAATAAGAATGCTTATAGATAATATAAGCTTATATTTCTTTTCTCAATGCTCAAATATAAAATGAGCTTTTTTCTTTTTATAGAAGAATTTATTTTTAAAAATTGTACTTTACATGAAATATAAAAAATAGTATAATCTTGATTGTATTAAATGCTAAGATATCATACGGAATATATGTAGGTTTTAGAGAACTATTGGTTGGTGAAAAATAGTAGAATATATATATTCGGATCAATGATGGAGCTGACATGGGGATAAGCTATGTTCGTTTAGCTAACGTTAAAAAGCAATTGAGTGCTATATATTATATATATAGAACTAAGGTGGTACCGCGATAATTCGTCCTTAGATTGTTCTAAGGATTTTTTTTATTTTAGGAGGAGGCATAAAATGAAGGATTATAAGGAAACCCTATTTATGGGTAAAACAAATTTTGAAATGCGTGGAAATTTAAATAACAAGGAACCACAAATTCAACAAAAATGGAAGGATATTGACTTATATAATAAAGTTATAAAGAAAAATGAAGGAAAAAAGGAATATACTTTACATGATGGACCACCATATGCAAATGGTGATATTCATTTAGGTCATGCTTTAAATAAGATTTTAAAGGATTTTGTTGTTCGTTATAAAAATATGAATGGTTTTAAATCTGTATATATTCCAGGCTGGGATACACACGGATTACCTATTGAAAATGCACTTCAAAAATCTGGTGTTTCTAGAAAAGATAAATCAACTGCAGAGTTTAGAAAACTTTGTGAGGAATATGCTTATAAGCAGGTTGAACGTCAAAAGAAAGGATTTGAACGTTTAGGAGTTTTAGGTGATTTCGACAATCCATATATCACATTGCAGCATGATTTTGAGCGTGATCAAATTCTAGTTTTTGCAAAAATGGCAGAAAAAGGTTTGATTTATAAAGGCTTAAAGCCAGTATATTGGTCACCATCAAGTGAATCAGCATTAGCTGAGGCTGAAATTGAATATAAGGATATTACTTCAAAATCAATATTCTTTAAATTTCCTATTGTAAATGGTGATGGTCAATATGAGAATGCAAGCTATATGGTATGGACTACAACACCTTGGACATTACCATGTAATTTAGCTGTTGCGGCAGGACCAATGATTGAATATGTTTTATTTGATTCAAATAAAGGAAAAATGATTTGTGCTAGTGATTTATTAGAATCACTTTCTAATAAGTTATCTTTAGAAAATGTAAAAATATTAGATCGCAAATTTGGTAAGGATTTATTGAATTTAAAATATAAACATCCTTTATATGATAGAATTCAACCAACAATTAATGCAGATTATGTTACAACAACAGATGGTACAGGCTTTGTTCATATAGCTCCTGGTTATGGTGAAGAAGACTATATGGCTGGAAAAGAATATGGACTTGACATAATGGTTGCGGTTGATTCAAAGGGATATCAAACAAAGGAAGCTGGAAAATATGCTGGTATGTTCTATGATGATTCAGAGGATGCAATTATAAAGGATTTAGAAGAATGCGGTGCATTATTATTACTAGATCCAATAACACACAGCTATCCTCATGATTGGAGAACAAAAAAACCTGTTATTTTCCGTGCAACACCACAATGGTTTGCATCAATTGATCCTATTAAGGATGATATTTTAGAAGCAATTAAAAATGTTAATTGGAATCCAAAATGGGGAGATATTCGTATTTCAAATATGATTAGAGATAGACATGATTGGTGTATTTCTCGTCAAAGAGCTTGGGGAGTTCCAATTCCAGTATTCTATGCTGAGGATGGAACAGAAATTTTAGATCAGGAAGTTTTAAAGCATGTTGCTGATTTGTTCGGTGAATTTGGTTCAAATGTTTGGTTTGAGCGTGAAGCAAAGGATTTACTTCCTGAAGGCTTTACTCATCCAGCAAGTCCTAATGGAATCTTCCGTAAGGAAAATGATATTATGGATGTTTGGTTTGATTCAGGTTCAAGCTATATGCTATTAAATAGAAGAGGATTACAATATCCTGCCGATTTATATTTAGAGGGTTCTGATCAATATAGAGGATGGTTTAATTCTTCGATAATTACTGCTGTTGCAACAACAGGAATTGCTCCTTATAAAACTGTAGTATCACATGGCTTTACTCTTGATGGTCAAGGAAGAAAGATGTCAAAGTCTTTGGGTAATACAGTTGATCCAATTAAGGTATGTAATGAATCTGGAGCAGATATTCTTCGTTTATGGGTTGCATCCGTTGAATATAGAGCAGATATGCCATTATCAAAGGATATTTTAAAGCAGGTTTCTGAATCATATAGAAAAATTAGAAATACAATTAGATTCTTATTATCTAATACATCAGATTTTAATCCAAATGATGCTTTAGCATATGATAATTTAGAATTAGTTGATAAATATATGCATATAAAGCTTCAAAAATTTATTAAAGAAATCAAGAATAATTATGATAATTTTGATTTTGGTGAAGTATATAGAAATGTAAATAGCTATATAACTAATACTTTATCAGCATTTTATCTTGATTTTACAAAGGATATTCTATATATTGAAGATCCAAAGAGTAATAAGAGATTATCTACTCAAACAGTATTCTATGAAATTTTAGTTTCTTTAATTAAACTATTAACTCCAATTCTTCCTCATACAATGTCTGAAGCATACGATAATTTAGCATATAAGGAAGCAGAAGATGTTTATTTAACAGATATGCCACAGGAAGAAACTAATTTAGATATTGATCTTGAAAAGCAATTTGACAAGTTTATGGAATATCGTGATATTGTCTTAAAGGCATTAGAGGAAGCAAGAGCTAATAAAATAATCGGAAAAAGCTTTAATGCTAAGCTAACAATTACTCTTGATGATGAAGCTAAAAAGGTATTTATGCCAATAGAAGAAGATGCTAAGCAATTATTAATTGTTTCACAATTAGAATTTAAAGAAGGAAATAAATTTGATGTTTTAGTAGAACCAGCTACTGGTTGTACATGTGCACGCTGCTGGATGATTGTTCCTGTATGTAATGAGGATGAATTATGTCCTCGTTGTGCAAGCATTATTGCTAATAAAAAGTAAGAATTTTGACAATATTTAAAAATAATGTTAAAATAAAGTAATATTTGTCGATTTGTATAAAAAAGATGGGTGGTGAGATGATGGATTTTCGTTATTATTTCTTAAAAGAAGGCACAAGAATCTATGAGAAAAGCGATTTAATAACATATTTTAAATCAAATCCATACATAGAAGAACAAACTAAGGGAGATAATAGAATATATCTTTATCATCACCCAGTTTTAAATTTTGAGGCAAGATTTATTATGACCTCAAAATCATGTGTGCCGCATCTTGAAAGACTAAACCCAAAATTTTTTGATGTAAATTTTTTGGTAGAATTTAATATATTAACTCAAACATATGCGGTAGAATTAATTCTTGACATAATTGAGGATATTGTTAAATTATTTAAGTTTTATGTTTATAATGAAGCTTTTGAAAATGTTAGTCCTTTTAGAAGATCAATGATGATAAAGGCCTTTGAGGCTTGGAAAAAGGCATATAAGGATAATCACGAGGATGAAATTGCTAATTACAATAGATTAGATCCTCAAACAATTTCTCAGGTATATGGTTATTTACAAAGAAAATCTAAGCTAGAAATATTAATTGATAAAAATAAGGTTACAATTTCAAATTATTTTTTCTTACATGCTGAAAAATCTAGAACTGCGTTTGTTGCGATTGCTTGGGATGGATATATGCCATTTATATTGCCACCAGCTGTTGATATTTTATATTTAGATGATGGAAAATATACAAAATATATTCCAATGCGTGAGGTTATGTCAAAAGCAGAAAAGCTTTTTAAACCTATTGATGGTTATGGTGTAATTCAAATGGTTGATTCTAAAAATACTAAGAAATTACATAAGATTTTAACTAAGGATAAATTTGCACCGCTTACTACGGAGCTTAAGCTTTTATCAATCGACAAAATATTAGATATTTAAAAAGGATGGTATTTATGGAAAAATCAAAATATATTGATCATACATTGCTTAAAGCAACTGCAACTAAAGATGATATATTAAAGCTTTGTAATGAAGCTAATCAGTATCATTTTATGTCTGTTTGTGTTAATCCTGTATACGTTAGCTTAGCACATAAGCTATTACAGGGTTCTGATGTTATGGTTTGTACAGTAATTGGCTTCCCTTTAGGAGCAAATTCTTCATATGTAAAAGCATTTGAAACTACACAAGCTATTGCTGATGGTGCAGATGAAATAGATATGGTAATTAATATTGGTGCTTGTAAGGAGCATAATTGGGACCAAGTTTATGAAGATATTAAAGCAGTAGTAGATGCTGCTAATGGCGTTTTAGTTAAGGTAATTATTGAAACATGCTATCTAACAGATGAAGAAAAGGTTCTTGCATGCCAAATGGCTGTTAAAGCTAAGGCTGATTATGTTAAAACATCAACAGGCTTCGGTACTTCTGGTGCTACAGCTTATGATGTTAAGCTTATGAAGGAAGCAGTTAATGGTTGTTGTAAGGTTAAAGCATCTGGTGGAATAAGGGATAAAGATGCTTTTGAAGAAATGATTTCTGCAGGTGCTGATAGAATTGGCTGCTCTAGTGGAGTAGCAATAATGGAGGGATACAATAATGAGTAAAATTCCAACACCACATATAGCTTGTAGTGATCCAAGCTTAATTGCAAAAACTGTATTAATGCCAGGTGATCCACTTCGTGCAAAATATATTGCTGATACATATTTAACTGATGTTATTTGTTTTACATCAACAAGAAATATTTTAGGCTTTACTGGAAAGTATAATGGTAAAAAAATATCAGTAATGGGTTCTGGAACGGGTATGCCTTCTATTGGTATTTATTCATACGAATTATTTTGCTTTTATGGTGTAGAAACAATTGTTAGAATTGGTTCTGCTGGTAGCTATGATGAAAAATTAAGAGTATATGATACTGTATTAGTTACAGAAGCATTTTCAGAATCAAATTATGCCAAGGTAGCATTTGGCTATAGAGGAAAAACTATGAAGAGTAATAAGGCTCTTAATAATAAATTATTAAAAGCCTCTGAAAAATTAAATATAGAATTAAAGCCTTGTAAAATTCATTCATCTGATGTATTTTATGGAAATGATCCAAATCATTGGAAGGAATTACATGAAAAAGGCTGTAAGTGTGTAGAAATGGAAAGCTTTGCATTATTTGCAAATGCAAAGGCATTAGGAAAAAAAGCTGCTTGCTTACTTACAATTTCTGATTCATTTGTTTCATCTGAGGTTACAACCGCAGAGGAAAGACAAAATAATTTTAACAATATGATGAGGGTTGCTTTAGAATTAGCAAGTAATAAATAATAAATATGAAAAAAGTATAAAATTTGACATTTAGTCTACTTTTATACTTTTTTTTGCTATATAAGTATAATTATTATCTTATCAAATATTTTTTTTATAAAAACAATTATTTTTATTTCTAATAATAAAAATAATTTCTAAATTAGAAATTTCTAAAAAAATACCTCCTATGCTATAAATTAGGCAAGAAAGGAGGAGCTTTTATTCGTGTACAATTATTTTTTTCTAGTCGGTAGAGTATGTAATGACATAGAATTAAAGGTTGTTGGTGATGGTAAGAAAGTAGTTAATCTTTTTTTAGCAACAACTAGAGATTTCAAAAATATGGATGGAACATATTCTACAGACTTTTTTCCGATTGCCCTATGGGAATTCATGGCAGAGGTTGCTGTTGATATCTTAAAAAAAGGTTCTATTGTTGGTATAAAAGGTAGACTTGCTTCAAAGAAAGAAACACTTGCAAGTGGAGCAGTTATTACAACAACAGAGTTAGTCGGAGAAAAAATTGTGTTTAGTGGTGATAATGGATATAGAGCATATCCAGAAGAAACTGATGAATTAGAAGAAGAAAAATAATCTTCTTCTTTTTTTATTTGTATGATTTTATTGTTTTAAATATGTACTTATCAATGATAAAACAACAAATTTAAAAAAAATTTAAAATTAGTCCTTTTTAAAAAATATACCCCCTAAAAACATATAAAGGCCAAAAATTTTTTGGCTTTTTGCTTTTTTAGGGGGTATAAAAACCTTAAAAGGCCAAATTTTTGGCCTGAAATCGAATTTGCAATAAAAAATTAAAGATGCTTTAATT
>JALEQD010000125.1 GCA_022768655.1 Anaeroplasma sp. | reverse complement strand
AATGGCGACTTTAGCTGGAACTATTTCTTTACCTATGATTGTAGGAAATGGAATGAGTCAATCAGCTGCATTATTTGGTGCTGGAATTGGAACTATTGTTTATCTATTAATTACTAAATTTAAAAGTCCAGTTTTTTTAGGCTCTTCATTTTCATATGCAGGATCTATGCTTGCAGCATTTGCAGGTGCTGCAAGTATGTCAATAGGCTATTTTGGACTTCTATTAGGAGTGTTTTTTGCTGGTTTTGTGTATATGCTATTGTCATTTATTGTTAAAATTGCTGGCACAAACTGGATTGATAAATTAATGCCACCAATTATTATTGGTCCTACAATTGCGGTTATAGGCTTAACATTAGCACCAAATGCGATTAATAATCTAATGAGTGGAAATGTTTATGATTTATCTGGTGCTCCAGTTGCAAGCCCATATTTGACAATGCTATGTGGACTAGTTACACTTGTTATGACAGTTTTAATTTCAAGATATTCAAGAAGAACACTTAAGCTTATTCCATTTATTTTTGGTATTATTTCAGGCTATATATTAGCTCTAATATTTACAATCTTTGGAAATTCATTTGATGTTGATTCTTTAAAGATTATTGATTTGAGTGTGTTTAAGAATATATCTTGGATACCTGATTTTGCTTTTTTTAAAGCTATAGATGGCATAAAGGAGTTTTCATCTACAAAGGAATTCTTTTCATATGCAATATTTATTTTTTTCTCATTTGTTCCTGTAAGCTTTGTTTCCTTTGCTGAACATATTGCTGACCACAAGCATTTATCATTTGTAATTAATAGGAATTTATTAGATAATCCCGGGTTAAAGCGTACATTATTTGGTGATGGATTAGGTTCATTTGTAGGTGCATTTTTTGGAGGATGTCCAAATACTACATATGGTGAATCTATATCATGCTCAGCAATTTCTAAAAACGCTTCAATATATAATATAATTGTTGCAGCATTTATGTGTATTATTATTTCTTTTATAGGTCCGTTAATGGCACTTTTTGAATCAATCCCTACTTGTGTTATTGGTGGATTATGTGTGGTATTATATGGTTTTATTGCTACAAGTGGATTTCAAATGCTACACGATGTAGATTTTACGGAACACAAGAATATTTTTGTAGTTTCAGTTATCCTAGTTTCAGGTGTCGGAGGCTTAGCAATCAATTTCATACAAGTTGAGTTTTCTCCTTTGGCTTGTGCATTATTTTTAGGTATTGTTGTAAATTTCTTGGTAAATATTAAGAAAAATGATAATATAGTAGATGAAAAAAATGATGGTGTAGAAGAATAACATTTTTTGTTTATTATGGGAGAAGTCTATTATAAAAGAAAGTATTTAAGATAATTACTATTATAATCGGAATACTATTATTGTTTTTTATAATAATTAATATTAAAAGACTAAGTAATGAATATCTTATTTTATTGTTCAAATAATCTTTTTTAATGTTAAATAATTTAATAATTTTAGATTGATTATCAACATTTTGGCACCAACGATTTTAATCGAGGTGTCAATTTTTTTATTGTTGTGGTGTATTTTTGTAAACAGGATAAGACTTGCCACTCCATTGGCAAGCACGAGAAAGCGAACTGTTGCCACCTTTTAGGCTTGCCAAAATTTGGGAGCCCCAATTACCGCTTTTTTGTTCCATTGCATTCTACGCCACCGTTTTTAACAAATTGACCATCCTGTCCAAGCCAGTATTAGTTACATGAAAATGGTAAAATATAAGTGTAAAGAAAGGGTGTAATAATATGGTTATTACAAGGTGAAAATATATACAAATATAATACAAATGAGAGTAGAATTGTTGAAGGTGTTAGAGTATGCTGTGATGCTTCAAAATATAGTGTTTATTACTCTAGACCAAATATTATGAATTATTGAGATTATAAAAGAACAATGGCTAATCCTAAGCTTGTAGCAAATAATGAGGAATTTGTTATGGCTTGTAAGTGTCCTTATTATGAGCATAAATGGTATGGTGTATTAATAGTACTTCTTTAATCATATGTTGAGGAAAAAACATTTTTTATATTTTGTGGAACAAAAGCAAAATAAAAGTTCCACATTTATAAAACATGTGGTATAATTAATGTGGAACAAATTAAAACAAAAGTTCCACACAGGAGGCTATCATGGAAAATAATATTTCTAATTTAATACATGAACGTGAAATGATTAATTCTAGAATGGAAAGCATGATATACGGATCAATTGAAATAAGAGAAAAAAGTAACAATAGATATGTATATGTTCATAGAAGGATTGATGGCATAAAAGAATCTAAATATGTTGGTGAATATTCAAATGAATTATATACTATGATTGTATCTAATAATGAATTAGCTAAACAATATAAAAAAAGATTAAAAGAAATAAAAAAGGAACTTGATAAATTAGATTATTTTGATGCTGAATTAACTGAAGAGGTTGGAATAAATGTCGCTTTAGCTAGACGAAACATGGTTGATTCAATATATAAGCAAGCAATGCTAGAAGGAGTTGCAACTACATATTCTGATACCGAAACAATTGTTAATGGTGGCAAGGTATCAAATATGACTGCTGCAGATATATCAAAGGTGGTAAATCTAAAAAGAGCATGGGAATTTATTTTATCTAATGGTGTTATAACTTATCCAACGAATTATGCAGTTTTATGTCAAATAAACGCAATAGTTGAAGATGGCTTTTCTGTAGTTGCTGGAAAAATAAGAAGTGTTCCAGTAACAATTGGAGGGTCAACATATATTCCACCAATGCCACTTGAAACAGTTGTAAAAGAAGACTTAAGTAATCTATTAAATTCTAATAATGATGATATTACAAAAACAATTGATATTTTATTATATGTAATGAAAAAACAATTGTTTTTAGATGGTAATAAAAGAACGGCAGTAATATTTGCTAATCATTATCTAATAAGCCATGGTAAAGGAATAATTGTAATTCCTGCTGAATTAGTTTCTGAATATAAAAAATTATTGATATTTTATTATGAAGGGAAAAATGAAGATATTAAAGAGTTTTTATATAATAAGTGTTTAACTAAAATATAAAATAAGATATTCTATTCTAAATCTATAGATTTGACCAAGATTTGAGTGTTGTTGATGATTATTTATTTATTAGTTAGATTAAATTGTTTAATTATTGTAAATTTTTATTAAATCTCTATTTTGTCGTTAAAAATAAAAAAAACATGTTATAATTATATAAATATGATTCGATTGAGTGGTGAGAGCATGAAGCTTATGAATTCAATAAAATGTGTATTTATGAAAAAAGATGAACGAGGAATTGAAGAGGATATTAATTCTTTAAAGTATAGATTTCTGTTATTTTTTATATCAGTAATTATTTTTATTGTTGCATTTGTTGTGTCATATTCAATTTATTTTTCAAATCAAACTAATTCATTTCGAGATGATATAGCAGTAAAAAGAATAACAAATTCCTCAAATGAAATTAATAAATATGTTTCTTTTTCGATTGCTACAAGAGAAAACCAATTATATTCTATTAAGCTTTTACTTGATAATAACAAAGATAAAACTGATTTTGAAATAATGAATTCTTATTTGCCTAATTCAACCTTTGATAAAATTGGATTCGTTAAAAATGATGGATATTGGTTTTCTGATTTGACACACGATGAAAATACAGTTGTTATGGATGTAAAAAATTCGCTTTCTCAAAATTCAGTAAATTTGGTTGCAAATATTTCAGTCGATCATAAAAATGTATATTTCTGTTATAATTATCAATCAAGTGATCCAAGTATTTTAGGTATTGTTGGTTCAATTTCTATTGATAAACTATCTCAATCCTTTTATTCTAATATTTATAACAGCTCAAATTCTATTCTGATTGTTAAAAAAAGTGGAGAAATAATAACTAAGACTAGTGAAAAATATTCACATTTTTTTAACGAAAATATATTATTTGATTTGAAAACTAATTTTAAGGATAGCTTTAATACAGAAGAATATATATCAATATTAAATAGCTCACAAACTAAGGTAATAGAATTGAGTAATGATGATGGTGAATTTGAAATATATACAGCTAATATTATTGATTATAATAATAAGTCTTTAAATGATTTGAATTTAAAGCTATTTGTTATGGTTCCTAAAACTGAGCTTATATATCAGGTTCAAGGTGTAACATATTTAGCAAATATCACTTTATTTACTGTAATTACAATATCAGTTATTATCATATATATTTTAATATCATTGCTTCAGTATAATATTATTAAGACAAAAAAAATAACTGCCTATGATGATAAAACAGGACTTTTAACAATAGAACAATTTAAGCATGATTCTTATGCATTATTAAAAAGAACCAAGGAAGAATATTCATTTTGTTATATTAATATTGTTAATTTTAAAACGATTAATCAGCTCCAGGGTGTTAATAATGCAGATGAGCTAATAAAAAATATTGCTAAAGTAATAAAAGAATATTTTAAGGAATTTGGAATAAGTAGTTATTTTGGGGCAGACCATTTTGAATTATGTATTGTAAATAAAAATATTGATATATTGTTAAAGAATTTTATCATTGTATTAAATAGACAACTAGACAACAGCAGTAATACTCCTATTATTGCAATTGGAATAAAGACTGCAAGATATGAAGAAAATTATAGTGTTGATGATGATATTTTCCGTTCAAAGTTTGCGGAAGAAATGCTAAAAGGAAATTATGATAATTCAGTTATTTCTCATTTTGATGATAAAATGTTTGAGGTTGAAAAAGAAAATGCTGAGCTTATAACAAGTGCTCCTTTTGCATTGATAAATCATGAATTTGAGGTATATTATCAATTAAAGAAAAATATTAGTGACGATAGTTGGTCAGGATCAGAGGCTTTAGTTAGATGGAATAAGGGTAAAAAAGGCTTGATATCTCCTGCTAAATTTATTAATCTTTTTGAAGAGAATGGTTTTATTACTGAGCTTGATTTATATGTATTTGAGGAAGTATGTAAGAAATTAAATGAGTCTATAAAAAATGGTGATAAAATTGTTCCTGTTTCTGTTAATTTAAGTAAGAAGCATTTTAATAATTTAGATTTTTTAAATTCATATACTGAAATTGTAAAAAAATATGATATTCCTCATGAGTATATTGAATTTGAAATTACAGAGGGATTAGTAGTAGAAAACGTATCTTCGTTTGTTTCATTTATTTCTAATATTCATAGCCAAGGATATCTATGCTCTATGGATGATTTTGGTTCTGGCTATAGTTCTTTAAACGTAATTCAAGAATTTGATTTTGATGTTATCAAGATTGATAGTAAATTTTTTAGAGGCTCAAAGGGCTTCGATTCTGACAGTAAAATAATTGTTGCTTCAATAATTGAACTATGTCATAAGCTTGGTAAGAAGGTTGTTGCTGAAGGAGTAGAAACAGATGAACAGGTTCAATTTTTAAAGGATAATAATTGTGATGTTGTTCAAGGCTACTATTATGCTAAGCCAATACCTTGGGATGATTATAAAGTTAAGCTTAATAACTAATATATATTTGTTAATATTCATTATTACAAATAAAAAAGAATTGTATTGTTATAATTGTTGTATTAAAATATGATTTATAGAAGCTTTAATACAGCTGGAAGAGGTTTTTTATGAAGGTTATTGCTAAAAGAAGTAGTGATGTTATATTTGGAATGATTATAGGATTATCCATTATTTTAGTATCTTTTATTTGTACAGTTTTATTGGGAAGTGCAAGTATTGCTACTGCGTTTATTTTACCTGAATTTGTTGGGGCAATAATGGTTATATTTTATGGTTCTTTACTTGCAAAAACACCATATGAGCTTATTTTATATGATGAAGAAAAGAAGAATTTAATAATTAAGCAAGGTAAGAATGAAGATATTACTATTCCACTTAAAGAATTAACTAATATGTATCAAAATTCATCTGGACTTAGAAGAAATTATACGGGATCATTATCCTTAATAACAAATGATGATTGTGTGTATGTAAGTAATGTTGCTAATGCTAAAAATGTTGCTTTAGAAATTGAAAAGCTTAAGCATGAAGCAGATGAATACGTTGATGAAAAATTAAAATATTTTGAAAAGCTATAGATTAAAAGCACTGTGTGGTTTATATTAAAATATTACTTCACAGTGTTTTATATTTTATTATTTGGAGATGATGCTTATGGAAGAAATAAGTGTAAATGATAGAAAATTCAAGATTATAAAGCTTTTAGGGCATGGTAAGGGCGGATATTCATATCTTGTAACAGATGGGAATAATGAATATGTTTTAAAGCAAATTCATCATGAACCATGTGCTTATTATAATTTTGGTAATAAAATTGAATCCGAGATCAATGATTATAAAAGATTAAAAAAAATAGGCATAAGTATGCCTGAAATGATTGATGTTGATTTAAAAAATGAAAGAATTTTAAAGGAATATATAAATGGTGATACAATTTTTGAATATGTAGCTAGAAATGAAGTAAAAGAAGATTATATTATCCAGATAAAAAATATGTGTAGGATTTTATATGCTGCAAATACAAATATCGATTACTTTCCTACAAATTTTGTTGTGCAGGATGATAAGCTATATTATATAGATTATGAATGTAATGATTATATGGAAGAATGGAATTTTGAAAATTGGGGTATTAAGTATTGGTCTTTAACGAAGGAGTTTTTAGAATATATTAATTCTAAAAAATAAATTATTTTTTATATGATAATTTAGGTTGGTGAAGAATTT
>JALEQD010000122.1 GCA_022768655.1 Anaeroplasma sp. | reverse complement strand
ATGGGTATGTATTTATTATGCAAAGCAATTCATCAACAAACTGACATTAGAGTATTATTAACTGGTGAAATATCTGATGAATTATTTGGATATAAATATACTGATTTTGCACCTAATGCAAATGAATTTCAACTAGAAAGTGAAAAAAGAATAAGAGAAATACATATGTATGATGTATTACGAGCAGATAGATGTATTTCAGCAAATTCATTAGAAGCTAGAGTCCCATTCGGAGATTTAGATTTTGTTTCATATGTATTGAGCATAAATCCACAAATTAAAATGAACACATATGGTATAGGAAAATATTTATTACGCCATGCATTTGTAGGAGATTATTTGCCAGATTCAATTCTTATGCGTGAAAAAGCAGCATTTTCAGATGCTGTAGGACATTCAATGGTTGATTATTTAAAGGAATATGCAAACTCATTATACTCAGATGAAGAATTTAATGAAAAAATAAAAAAATACACACATTCAAAACCATTTACAAAAGAGTCTTTACTTTATAGAGAAATATTTGAAAAATACTATTCAAATCAAAGTCAAATGGTAGTTGATTTCTGGATGCCAAACAAAAATTGGGAAGGATGTAATGTAAATGACCCTTCTGCAAGAGTATTATCAAACTATGGAAATAGTGGAAAATAGTTAATTTATAAATGATTGTGTCAATACAATCATTTATTTTTTTTATGAAAACCTTTTTACATACTAAGTTATATTTTATTATGCTATAATTTCATTACCATCTTAAACTTATATGTGAGGCAATTAAAAATGAGTAAAAACGAATTATGTCCATGTTGTAAATCATCAAGATTAAAAAAATATGAAATAATAAATTCTATTAATGCGAAGGAAAAATTAGCAAACAAAGACTACACTAATGAGGAAGAAAAAAATTATTTAGAAATCTATAGCATATTAACCGAAGAAGAAACAAATCTTTTATTAGAGCTTCAAAGCTCCTTTGGAACATATTGTTCCTGTTGTGAATGTGGGTTTAATTTCTTAGATAATAATGATTTTTCAAAATTAGATTTCAATAAATTAACTGTTGTTACAAAGGATTATTACTTAAAAAGAATATCTGAAGCATTAAATATGTTCCTTCCAAACACAAAAAATGTTGAGCTAATAAAAAAGCTTTACATCAAAAAGGTTTCAACTGCAACAAAATATTTCAATGAAACATTAGAAATTGAAATTAATAGTATTATCAATAATTCACTAAATTATGCTAATTATGGCGTTTATGAAAGAATCCAAAAACAAATTGAATACTACAAATGGATGGAATCAGAAAAAAATAAAAAGGACACTTGTGGTACATATGATTTCTGTAAGTATTGTGATAAATCACTTAAAAATCCATGTGCAAGTGCCGTTAATAAGTTAAAAAATCACCAATAATATGGTGATTTTTCTAATTAAATTTAACTGTAAATATAGATCCTTCGTTTATAGATGATTCAACTGAAATATCTAAATTATTATTTAAACAAATATGTTTTACAATCGCAAGTCCAAGACCAGTTCCGCCTAATTCCTTTGATTTTGCCTTATCAACTCTATAGAACCTTTCAAATATTCTATTTTTGTTTTCATTTGAAATACCTATACCAGTATCCTTAATTGATAATGTTTTTTTATCAGAATCAATAATAATATAAATTTTTCCATTAGAAACATTATATTTTATAGCATTTTCAATTAGATTCTTGATTAAATGATATAAATCATCAAGATTAATTAAAACATTAAAATCTGAATAATCCTTGATAATCTCTAAATTCTTATTTTTAATCATTATTTCATAAGATTCCAATACGCTTTCGCATGCATTTGCGATTGATAACTCCTTCTTTTCAATATTTGGAGTCATTTCAAGCTTAGATAATTCAAGCATTTCAATAATTATTTGATTCATTCTTGTTGCTTCTTTAATTGTTTTAAGCGTAGCATCTCTAATTTCTGATTCGTTATTAATAATTCCTTCACTAATCATCTGTTGATAGCCTATGATTGATGTCAAAGGGCTCTTAAGCTCATGTGAGGCATTTGCAAAAAAGTCTAGCTTCACCTTTTCAAGCATTTTTTGTTCAGTTATGTCATTAATGAAAATTGCAACACCTGCTTTTTTTCCACTCATAACGAAATTTGCATATAATGATGATATATTTATTGCATATGTTTTATCTAAAGCTGTATATGTTGTACTAAATTTAACATCCTCATTAATTGCTTTTTGAATTTGATCAGTAATTTTTAAATCAACAAAGCCATATACATATGACTTATTTTCTAAATCTTCCTTTTTTCTATTTAAGATTGAAAGTGCCAAGCTATTAACAAGGATAATATTTCCATTACCTGATATAATAATAATACCACTATTCATATTTTCTATTATATAGTTTAGCTTTGCTGACTCTGCTTTAATAGATTTGATATTACTATCAATTAATCTTCTAACACTTTCTATTTGACTTGATAGCTCTACCACATCATCACCATTGTATGTCAATTCCAAATTAGTAATTTTAGATAATTTATTTACCTCGTTTTTTAATGGCTTAACTATCTTTTTAGATGCAAAATAAATAAAAGTAAAGGATATAGTGCTTAATATAATGATTGCAGCAATTCCATAATAGGTAAAGCTATTTACAATTGCAGTAATAGATGATTCTGGAATAGATAATCGAATATAAACATTTGAATCACTATCATATCCTGCAATATAGCACATCTTAATGTTTGTTGTTGATGAAAAACGATATGCTATCTCACCAATATTTTTAATTTCATATCTGTCTAGGTGATTTTCTGATGAAGGAGATGATGTATCATATAAAACCATTCCATCACTTGCACTAATAAATGTGACACGTACATCTGGATTAGAGGAATGAATTTTGTTCGCAACCTCCTCCATGTTATTACCATCATATATCGATTCAGCGATAGATAAATAATTTCTAATCATATTGTCTGTATTCTTAGAATTCAAATCTGAAAGAGTATAAACAGAAATCAATAGAAAAATTAAAAGTGAAAAAAACAAAATTAATGAATTAATAAAAATATATTTTTTTCCCATTAGACCACCTTATATCCAACACCATAAACAGTTTCAATAATTCCTTCATTACCAATCTTTTTTCTTAATGATTTTATATGCATATCAACCGTTCTTGACTGCAAATCATCGCCTTCACCCCAAATTTTATTTAGGATTTCATCTCTTGAAACAACCCTTCCTTGAGCTTTAACTAAAATTTGTAAAATCTCAAATTCCTTTACAGTTAATTCTAACTTAATATTTTTATAAGTGGCAATGTGAAATTCTTTATTAATAACTAAATCCTTATATACAACCTCATTTGTTTTTTTAATCCTTCTAAACTTAGAATTAACTCTAGACATTAGCTCTAAAATATCAAATGGTTTTTCAATATAGTCATCAGCGCCATAATCTAAACCATCAATTTTATCAATAAGCATTCTTTTTGCAGAAATAATTATTATAAATACACTATCATATAAAGGATTACTCCTTATTTTTTTTAATATTTCTAGACCATCATAATCAGGAAGCATCATATCAAGTAAAATCATTTCAGGAATTTTTTCATCTAATCTACTGAAAAAAGTTTTTCCATCATAAAAAGATTCAACTTGATAGCCTTGTTTTGATAAGGTTAAATTAATAATCTTAGAAATATCCTTATCATCTTCTACTGAATATATTAAGCCCTCCATAAATATTACCTCCTGTATTTATTCATTTTGTGTTCCAGTAGGATTAATAATACTATATCCAATATTAACTAAATGATCTCCTACTCTTTCTATATTAGAGATTAATGTAGTGTAATATGCAGTAAGCTCTAATTTACATGAATCCTTCATTAATCTTACAAAATGCTTAGCTGACATTTCTTTTTTCATATTGTCAGTTTTAGCTTCTAATTCACCAAGATATTTTAGCTTTGATGTATCTGATTCTTCAAATACATTTTTACTTACATCAAACATCTCCATAACATTATTATATATCAAATTTAAATCATCATTTGCACTAGTTGAAAAAATAATATCATCATTTTTCATTTCTGATGCAACTTTTAACATATTGATAGCATGATCACCAATACGCTCAATATCATTAATTACATGAAAATATGAACCTATCTTCTTTTCCAAGGCAGGATCAGAATTAGAAGATAATGAAATTAGATATTTAGCAATTTCATTATTAATATAATCTATGTCTTCTTCTCTTTTTTCAATTTTTTCAATATTTTCTGTATTTCCATTAACGACACAATCATAAGCATCAATAAAATTAATTTTTGATAAATATAACATATTCAAAATTTCATTTTTTACCTGCATTGCCGCAACAGATGGAGTAATTAATAGATGTTTGTCAATATATTTCAATGAATTAACTCTTTCATCATGTGGTTCTTTTATTACTATTGTAGCAAAATTAACCAGATACTTAATAAATGGTAATAATAAAAGTGTAGTAACAACATTAAATACCACATGGAATAAAGCTATTTTAAACTGAATAGAAATACTTAAAGAATCAATAAAATTAATTATTGGATTTTTAAAAATTAATAATATGATTGTAAAAATTAAAGTTCCTATTACATTAAATAATAAATGAATTAAACTTGCACGTTTAGCATTTGGATTTGCCCCAATTGAAGAAATTAAAGCTGTAACACATGTTCCGATATTTGTACCTAGAATAATAAATAACGCAGCTTCTAAGGATATTGCTCCTCCACCAGCCATAACTATAACAATACCTGTCATTGCAGATGAAGATTGTAAAATTGCTGTAAACAATATTCCAAAAAATATTAATAGGACTGAAATGTTAATCTTTTCAAATACATTCATAAAAAAACTTAGAACAGTTTCATTATTAAAAGAACTAGACATAAGCTCAAGTCCAACAAAAATAAGACCAAAGCCAGCTAATATACTACCTATATTCTTAATTTTATTTTTCTTAATAAACATCATAAATACACCAATGAAAACTAAAATAGAAATATAACCTGATATATTAAATGATGAAAAAGACGCTAAAATACCAGTAACAGTTGTACCAATATTTGCACCCATAATAATAGCTGTTGCCTGGAATAATGTAACAACTCCAGCATTAACCAATCCAATAACCATTACGGTTGTTGCAGATGATGATTGAATAAGTGCAGTTACAGATGCACCAATGCCAACACCAAGTATTCTATTATTACTTATTTTTGATAATATTTTCTTCATTGTACCGCCACATACACTTTCTAATGCATGAGACATCATATTCATACCTATAATAAATACTCCACATCCAGTTAACAATGCTAATATACAGTTAAAAATGACCATAAAATTTCCTCCATCTTTATATTTAGCATTTTACCATACTGCTAAACTATAATTGTGAGGAAATATAATATAAATTGTAAAGAAGTTGTAAATTTTGTAAATTTCTTCTAAATTTTACATAAAAATATATATAAACTGTGTTAATAAATTTACAATTTAACAATTAAAATATTTGTTTATCCTTATAATAACCACTTAAAATATATACTACCCATTCACTGATATTAACTGCATGATCAGCAATGCGCTCAATATACTTAACTATCAATGTTGTGTATACACTGAATTCACTGCTATATTCTTTTTTATCATTTTCGATGATAGTAGATAGACATTGTTCGTATAATTCATCAACTATATCATCTCTTTTTATAACATCATTAGCAAGCTTTATATCCTTATTAACAAAACTTTGTACACTATCATTAACCATTTTTATTGTAACATCTATTGCTTGATCTAGCTCTGCTATTTCGTGATGCGCTTCGTTTTTCAATTTTACAGCAAAATCTCTTATATCCTCAGCATGATCACCTAATCTCTCAACATCCTCTACACATTTTAAAATTCCAGATACCATTCTTAAATCTTTAGCATAAGGTCTTTCCCTTAGCATAATATTAAGACATGTTTCCTCAATTAATCTTTCATGTAGGTCAACAATATCATCATTAATTAAATCTAATTTCTTTTCATCAAAATTATAGTATATGTCTAATGCATTTTTTAAATTTTCAATTACTTGCTCAGACATCTTCACCATCATTTGACATAAATGATCAATTTCTTCTTCAAGCTTCATTTTATCCAAACCTTCCTGTTATATAATCTTCTGTTTTTTTAACTTTTGGATTTTTAAATAGTTCCTCTGTTTCATTATATTCTATTATTTCACCCATCATGAAAAATGCAGTATAATCTGATATTCTTGCTGCTTGCTGCA
This sequence comes from Anaeroplasma sp., assembly GCA_022768655.1. GTDB lineage: Bacteria > Bacillota_I > Bacilli_A > Acholeplasmatales > Anaeroplasmataceae > Anaeroplasma. The sequence continues at coordinate 7,015 of JALEQD010000122.1, read as the reverse complement.
TATTATGAGTAACTATTATAATTGTAAATTCATTTTTTAAAGAATCAATAAGCTCTTCAATTTTTAATGTTGCGATTGGGTCTAAAGCACTTGTAGGCTCATCCATTAAAATAACATCTGGATGCATTGCTATTGCCCTTGCTATACACAGTCTTTGCTGCTGACCCCCAGATAAAGACACAGCTGAATCCTTCAGTCTATCCTTAACTTCATCATAACATGCTGCTATTTTTAATGAATCAATTACTATTTCACTTAATACTTTTTTATTTTTAATTCCTTGACATCTTAATCCATATGCTACATTATCAAATATTGACATTGGAAATGGATTTGGATTTTGAAATACCATTCCTACATTAGTTCTAAGCTGCATAGGATTCATTTCACTTAATTCATTATCATAATACTTAATTGAACCAGTAATATGACAATCATCAATTAAATCATTCATTCTATTTAAGCATCTTAATAATGTTGACTTCCCACAGCCTGATGGGCCAATAAAAGCAGTTACTTTATTCTTATATAAATCTATATTAATATTTTTAAGTACATGCTTTTCTCCATAGCTTAAATCTAAGCCAGTTATTTTAAAGGCTTCTATCATTTTTTCACCTCAAATTTTAAAAATTTGGCACTAATTAATCTTACAAGAAGATTTAAAACTAAAACAATTGCTAATATAATAATTGAGATTGCGCAGGCTTGACCAACATTTGGATTCTCACCAGACATAACACTCCATATATGTACCGCTAAGGTAGTTGCAGGCTTCATTACACTTACATCATCCTGAATTGAAGTTCCTATTGCGAAAATCAATGCTGCACTTTCACCAATTATTCTTCCAATACATAAAATTACAGCAGTTAAAATACCAGGAATAGCATTAGGAAGAATTACTTTAAATGCAGTCTGAGTCATAGAAGCACCTAATGCCAACGAAGCACTTTTGTAACTTTTAGGAATATTATTAATTCTTTCTTCTGTTGTTCTAATGACTGTTGGTAGAAGCATAACTGAAAGAGTAAGTGCACCAGCAAATATACTTCCACCATTATTATTACTAATCTTACTAACAAATGGGATAAAAATAATCATTGAAATAAGACCAAATATTATTGATGGTATTCCTGATATCATATCAATTAAGCTTCGTAAAATAGAAGTAAATCTACTTTCTTTTGCATATATTGATAAATATATAGCAGAAATAATACCTATTGGTACAACAATGATTAAGGTTAATAAAATTAAATACAATGTTGCAATAAGTGAGCCTCTTATACCGCCACCCATATCAACAAAATATAGCTCAGAAATATAATTACCAGAATCTAGTACATTAACTAATCCCTCTGCCTTATCAGTCGTTGTAGCAACTAAAATACCATTATCAGTTTTAACTTGTACTCTTTTAATAATTTGACCAACATTTATATCTATTCTTGTTCCATCATTTGCTTTTGCATTTTTAAATGGTGATAAATTATCAATATATACAATTTCAATAACAGAATTATTCTCTAAATCCTTAGAATCCTTTATACCAATCCCAAAATTTTTTGAATAATATACACCCTCTTTTGCTTCAAAATCAGAAAAAACATTTGTTCCCGCTTCAACTTTAGCAAAATAAGGTGTTTCATAATAATCTGATGTAAGCATCTTAAATGATAAATTATTCCATCCCTTGATAAAAACAAATAATACAATTGCTAATAGAATAATTATTGAAAAAGATGCTGAGATATATGTACAAGCATTAGCTAGTACATCTCTTATTTTTCTTTTTAGTTCCATTTATATTACCAATCCTATTCTTAAAGAAATTTAACAATAAATTTGTAACTATAATAATTACTATTAGCAATAAACCTATAGAAAATCTTATATCATAATCCATTCCAGATGTTTCATGTATTCCTTGAAGCATTGTGGATGTAAGTGTTCTTGTTATATCAAATAAACTAAAATTTGGACCTGATCCACTATTTCCACAAACCATCGAAACTGCAGTAGCTTCACCTAACGCACGTCCAACACCTAAAATTATTCCTGAAAATATACCAGACTTTGCAGATAACAACACAACCTTAAAATTAGTTTGAGTATTTGACGCACCTAAAGCTAATGATCCTAAAACAAGATTATTATTAACAGATGCTATTGAAGTAATTGATATTGTAGTTATTGTAGGTAAAATCATTATTGCTAGAACAAGAACAGTTGATAATAAAGAAATACCACCTGCTGTTTGAATTCCAAAAACATCAGCAATACCTGATACAATATTTGTAATTACACCAACACCAAATAATCCATATATAATAGATGGAATACCAGACAATAATTCAATAACCATACTAAGAATAATAGATATTCTTTTGTGTGCAATTCTTACAACAAATAAGGCAGTCAATACAGAAATAGGCACTGAAATTAATAAAGCTAGTAATGTTACAATAATCGTATTTATAATAATATAGCCTGCTCCATATACATTCGGACTAGTAAACCACTTTGTTCCAAAAATAAACTTAATAAAGCTTACACTTACTAATCCACTTGAGGTTTCATATTTCTTAATAAATGGTGTAATTCCTTTAACAAAAACAAATAATGCTATAAAAATGATACATAAAGAACAAAAAATAGTAATAGATAAAAATATATATTTTACTATTTTATCTAATACTGTTTTTTGAACTATTTTATTATAGTTTTTTTCTACTTCCATAATTATTGAGAGTAGTCAAATTGACTACTTTACCTCATCCCACTTTGTTATTGTACCTGTATATATGTCTGATAATGTTTTTGCATCTACGCTAGAACAGCTATTATTTTTATTTACAACTGCAACAATTGCATCAATACACATTTTTCCCTTTAAAGAATCAGCTAAGCTTTCATCTGATTTGAATTCTCTTGATAAGAATGCTAAATCACAATAGTTTGCTCCATCTTTTTCACTACCATTTGTTCTCTTATATGCATCTCCAGAACCAGTTGGATTATAGCTATATTTGAATCCTCCACACTTACTTGAAAATTCTAATAAAAGAGCTGAAACAATTGATTTTACTGATGTTGAACCACCAACACTTATAGTAATACCTGAATTGTCTTTGCTTGCTACTGGATAATTAGCCTTAATTGTATCCCAAGATTGATCTGTAGACTTTTGCTCTAAAATACCACCCTTATCCTTAATTGTAGCTTTTCCTTCTACTGTAGATAAGTAAGCAACGAATGCATCACAAATTTCTTTATTTGTAGAATTTAAATATGTTTCTCTTAAGCAATAATTAAAATTTCTTGTTAACTTATAGCTTCCATTTAAAACATTTTTTTCTGTTGGTTCTACACCTTCATAGATTAAACCCTTAAGATTAGATTCAGCTAATGATGATAATGAAATATAACCAATTCCATTGTTATCATTTTTTATTGAGCTAATCATATCACCATTTGAATTAACCTCAATATATCCTTCCTTTAAATAAGAATTATCCTCTTTTGCATTTGATAATCCAATTCCAGTGAAGAATCCATCTCTTGTACCGCTTGTTGTATCTCTAGTATAAATTGTAATTTCTTGTGATTTTTCATTACATGATGAAAGACCAATTAATCCTCCTATAGATACAATAAATAATAATACTGAACAAATAATATTTCTAATTTTCATTTTTTCTTTCTCCTTTTCTTTTACACAACAATGATATAATAAAAATTTCTTACAATCCTACATACTTTAGTAAAACAAATGTAAAAGAAATGTAAAGAAAAAAGACGTGTTAATCACGCCTATTACTTGAATATATCTGTATAATTTATTACTGCTTTAACATAATTACCATCATTTTTTGAATAATCACTTAACATTTTACCATATAAAAATACAGTATTTTCACTGTATGATGATAATTCACCTCTTAGATATGTTTCATAGCTTACATCAGAAATAGTATCATATGATGAATAAAAGCTTCTCATATTTCTTGTTTTAATTTCATCTATTTTACTAAAATCCTCTAGCATCTCTAGCTGAAGACTAATAATTGCTTCTTGAAGACTAATCCTCTTTTGGCTTAATTTCGGTAAATTTTCCTTTATTTTTTCAAAATGAACTTTATCAATTGATTCTTCCATAAATCCATATTTTATAGCTAATAAATTATACCCATATCTATTTGCTTCATTTAAATCATTTAAATATGAATCAATAAGCTCATTGTCCCATGCAAAAAATTGTGATTTGCGCATCAAAACAAAATAATCATAATTGTCCTGACATGATGCTCTACCGCCAATATTTTTTAACATTTGGAACATATCCCATTCAATTTCAATAATACTTTTTATCTTTTCAATCTTAAAATTATATTTAGATATAAATACTAGCATTTGCTTCTTATAATCTTCAATAAAGCATGAATTTTTTTCATTAATAATATTATTTTTTTCAAGATTATCAATTAAATAATTGGTTAATTCTTGATAATCTAAATTACCATCTATTAATTTCTTAATAAAATCCTTAATATTTTTATCATTAAGAAGCTTTAATTGTAGCTTTTCATGTGGAATAGCTTTATTATCCAATATGTATCCATATTCGATTAATCTATCAACTAAATGATTATTTAGAATTTCAATTGAATTATAATCCTCTCTAATTCTCAATCTTTCAATATTATAATTTATAATTTGATTAATTTCTAATGTTTTATTAGCTATATTAGGAAGCCTATCATATTTTATCTTATTAATTATTTTATTTCTTAAATCATAAAATTGTGATTTTTTGTTAAAAAATATTTTACCATTAGTTATCAATGAATTATTATTGTATAAATAATTATTAACATAATCAGAATAATGAAATACTCCATGCTTATCAAGCTTAACTATTATTTCATCTTCATATACTTTTTCAAGTAAATTATAATTTAACACTAATTTATCAAATACATCCTTATCAATATCATCGTCACAAACAATAACAAAGCCAACCTCATAATCATGATCCATTGAAATACAATCATCAGCACCATAGCATTCGCTTCCAGGGCCAAATAGGCCTATACATATTTTATTTGTATCATTAATCCCATTAAACACATTTTTAATATTCATTCGATAATATTCTTCTGATTTATCTAAAAGCCCTTTAAAATGAATTTTTGATGTCTTATAAACATTAAATAACTCCTTTAATGTGTCCTGATATTGCAAATTCTTACCAACAGTACGCTTAAGATTTTTTAATGCTTTTTCATAATAATATATTGATTCTTTATAATTATTTGTAAGATAAAAATATTTACCCATCGCATTATAATATCCTGAAGCATGAAAATCACAAGGATTTATATCAAATATCTTTCCTGCTTCATTTAAATGATTTTTTGCATCATTTAATCTATTTAGCTTAATTAGCACAAAGGCAATATTGACATCTGTACTAGCAAGCTTAATATCTTCATTTTCCTTAGATATTATTTCTTTTGCAATATGTAATAATCTTAATGCTTCATTTAAATCTATTTCTTCATATAATAAAGAATAATTATTATATAATGCAGCAAGATTTTTTGAATCATTTAGATTTGAATTATTGTATAAGAATATTGCCTTTTCAAAATAATCCTTTGATGTTTCATATTTGCCAAAGGCTCTATAGGAATTTGCAATATTAATATAACAAATAAATTTTGAATTAGGATCAATTGAAATTTTTTCTATGATGTTACTAAGAGAATTTGCATACTTAGCTGAATCAGCAAATAAAGAAATATCACGTAAAAAACCAATTAATTCATTCAATACCTCTAGCATTAATGGTAAATCATTATTTTTTATAGCTTTTTCAAGACTATCCTCTAAGAATTTTCTTGTTATATTTATATCATTTTTCTTATATATTTCCTGTAATTCATCGAAAAACATGATTTCACATCCATTCTATCTTTATAATAATTACATTATATATTAGCTTTTTAATATACTCAATAATATTAAGCTTTAATATTATACACAAAAAAAGGACATATGATAATAGATATTAAATCTATTTTTCATACGTCCGTTTATTTTTATTCATCTATAACTTCTATTTCTTTAATATTTATTTCATTTCCAGTTTTTAAAAATGTGTGTTCACTACCACAATAAGGACATATTTTAGCATATTGAACTGTAGGATATTCCTTTTTGCAATCTTCGCAAAATGTAATAGCTTCTATTTTTTCAATATGTAAAATAGCATCCTTTAAAATATCTTCTTTTTTTACAGCCCAGTTCCAGCAATCCTCAACCAAATAAGGAACTGCTGTACTAACTTCTCCTATTTGAAGTGTAACTGAATTAATATGATGAACATTATTTTCTATTGCAATTTTATTAACACTTTTTATTATGTGAAAAACAACACCTAATTCATGCATTTATACATTTTCCTTTTTTGCCTTTGGTTTTCTTACAATCTTGAATTGATTTTTCACAAAATAAGGTAAGATATGTTTAAATTTATCCTCTGCCTTAACCATCTTAGAAGCTTCTGGATGATCTCTATGTAATTCAATAGCATCAAATGGACATTTTGTAGTACAAATACCACAGCCTATACAGCGATTTTCATCTACAATTGTCACACCACAGCCTAGACAACGAGATGTTTCCTTTTTGATTTGTTCTTCTGTTAATGTTTTATGTGCATCCTTGAATTTATCTTCTACATTTTCATCCATTCCAGCTTCTTGTCTAGAAGAATTATCATAGCTTTCTACTAAAATATCATCAGTATTTAATTGAACAAATTCTCTTCTATTTCTACCAATTGTCATATGACCATGCTGAACATAGCGATGAAGTGACTCTGCAGCTTCATGTCCTTGAGCAATTGCATCAATAGCAAATTTAGGTCCAGTAAATACATCACCACCAACAAAGATATCTTCTTCAGCTGTTTGATATGTCAATGTATCAGCAATTGGGCTATTTC
>JALEQD010000091.1 GCA_022768655.1 Anaeroplasma sp. | reverse complement strand
CAAAGCCTGGAACAACTATTTTAATGCTAGATGGAAAATATGAATATAGTTCAAGATTAGAGCTTAAGAATAATGGTTCTCCAAATAAATATATTACTGTTAAGCCAGCAACTGCTAATGATAATGTAGTATTTGATTTTTCAAAGATGTCTTTTGCAAGTAATAATAGAGGTATTCAATTATATGGAAACTTCTGGCATTTTAAGGATATTGATGTAACTGGTGCTGGTGATAATGGTTTGTATATTGCTGGTAGCTATAATATTATTGAAAGATGTGATTTCTATAATAATAGAGATACAGGCTTACAATTAGGTAGAGCATATTCAGCGGATACAACAATTAATACATGGCCTTCATACAATTTAATTAAGAATTGTACATCATTTGCAAACTATGATGCTGAAACATTAGGTGAAAATGCCGATGGATTTGCTTGTAAGCTTACATCTGGTTATGGAAATGTATTTGATGGTTGTATAGCATTTAGAAATTCTGATGATGGTTGGGATTTATATGCTAAGGAAGATTCTGGAGATATTGGAGCAGTTATCCTTTATAACTGTGTTTCATTTGAAAATGGTTATTTACCTTATCAAATTGAAAGAGTAAACGATGCTGATGGATCTAAATATATGTCTTATAATACAATGAATGGTGACGGTATTGGATTTAAGCTAGGTGGATCTGTTATGGAGGGTAATGTTATTCTTGAGAACTGTTTAGCAATGAATAATAAGCTTCATGGCTTTGGTGATAACTCAAACCCAGGATTCATAAATATCAAAAATTCAACTGCAATCAATAACTGTATTGGTCTTTCAGAAGATGGTAAGGTTGCAGGTAGAGATACAGAAGGTGGAAAATCTAACAACTTTGACTTAGCACGTGCTAAGAGTCATGTATCTCAATCATATAACAACTATTATGGACTAGTTTCATATATTGATAATCAATCTTCATTTACAGCTGGCGATGGAACAGATGATGAAGATATGTCATACAATGTTGATAAGTTTAGAGGTATTGCAACTTACTCAATTTTAAATACTTCATATGATTCAGCAAATAAGAAAGAAAAATATGTTCAATTCACAACTCCTGTTGATGCATCATCATATGTTTCATCAACAAATGATATAACATTCTCTCAAGGTACTGAATTTACTGGAATGTCTGCTGATTGTTTTGCTTCAATCGAATCAATCAACGCATTATGTAAGGATGTAAATGATTTAACTAGCTTATTAAGCATTAATACAAAATTCAGAAATGAAGATGGTTCTGTAAATATGCATGATACTGCAAAGATAGTTAATAATACATTACTTACTTTTGCTGATGGAAATCCAATTGGTGCAAATTTATCAAAAGCTAGTGATGCAGATTATCCACATTATTATAATTTAGATTTTTCTAAAGCAACAACTGGTGATGAGGTTAGAGTTGAAGCAGCTTATCAAGTTACAGAAGCATTCACAAATACTGATTCTGTGTTCCAAGATTTCAAAATTCCTCTATTAATTCATAATTGCGATATTTCATGGGAATCTTCTAATCCTGCGGTTGCTTCTATTGAAAAAGATGAAATGGTATCTGTTTCTGAAGCAGTATTTGGTAAGGTTAAGATTTACACTCCAGAAACAAACACTAAAGTTACGTTAACAGCAACAATTTCTTGTGGTTCTGTTACTAAAGTTAAAACATTTGAGCTTAATGTAATTGCTAGAAGCCAATCAATGGGTGCAGTAGTTGTAGAAGGATCATCAGCAATTCGTGTTGAAAAATTCTCTACATATATAGCTCCAAGAGTATATCCTCTTGATATTTCTGCAATAGGAACAAGAGAATTAACTGAAGGCTTGTATGAAATGAATTATACATATGAATATGCTGCTTCTAAGGATTCAGAATTCTATCCTGTTGATGGTGTTTATTCTTCAGTTGCTGGTGTATATAAGGTTACTGCAACTGCAACATCATTAATTGTTAAGGATAATTATAAAGAATCTTCAACAGTATTCTATGCTTACGTTATTGATAAGGATTGCGATATTGACTTCATTTTAAATGAAGAAGGAGAAAAGGATTCTCAAGTAGTACTAACAGCAGATGGCTTTGTTGTTAATGGTAATGTATCTAATATTTATGGTGATGTATATGCTGTATATTCTAAAGATGAGCTTTCATTAACAGCAGAAGAATTACTTGCTAGAGAAGATGTACAAAAAGCTGAGATTTCTACTGACTTTATCCAAGCTAAATTTAACAGTGGAGATTTAGCTGGTAAGAAATATTATGCATATTATGTATTATCTAATAAGAATAAGACAAAAACTTCTGAGGTATATAGCTTTGTAACTGATGTTCGTGAAATTTCTACAAAGGAGCAATTCTACGAGCTTGCTACAACAGGTAAATCTGGTAGTACTGCAACAACATCAACTACAATTTATGCATTAGCAAATGATTTAGACTTTACAGATTATACTTGGAGCCTAGATAATAAGAGCAGTCTTGCTCCATTTGTAGGTCAATTCAATGGTAACGGTTATACAATTAAGAATATTAGTATTGAAGGTTCATCAGCTAACAAGAATACAAACCTATTCTATAAGGTACAAAATGGTTCAATTATCAATGCTAAATTTGAAAATATTAGTATTGTAAATAAGGATTCAAGTGCAGGTAAATTAGTTGGTATTGTTGGTCAAATGCAAGGTGGCTATATGTACAATATTTCAATGAACAATATTACTGTTGCTGGAGCTGAGCGTGTTGGTGGATTAGTTGGTCAAATAATTGGCGGATATAATTATTTCGAAAAGTGTCAATTAATAAACACAACTGCTACATTAACAGTTAAAGCTAAGTATTTAGGTGGTATTGTTGGTGAAATGGAATTAGATTCTGCTTTAGCTGGTACAACAATTGCTGCAACATTCAAGGATTGTGCAGTTATTGCTGATATTGGTGATGGTAAAGATACAGGTGGATGCTCTGCAGGTATTTTAGGACGTGCAAAGCCATCTACAAAGAATTTCTATATAACAATTGAAAGCTGCTATTATAAGGGTACTATTACTGCATATGGTAACTACAATGCTGGTATTATTGGCGATATTTCTGAAGGTAATGGACAAATTACAATTAATAACTGCTTCTCTGATGCAATCTTTATGTATAGAGGAACTGAGCTTAATGCATATAAATTAGAGTCACTTGATGATGTTCAAAAGTATGCACATAAGAATGAAAATCCAATTTGTGGTCGTGCTACATATACTAAAGATGTAGGAAGCTACACTTCTGCAAATAACGTTGGTACATGGACTGAATATTATGGTGATCAAATTTCTTCATTATCAATTCTATTTGATTTAAGCTATGTTGATGAGGAAACATATGAATTAAAGATTTGGACACCAACTGAAAACTTCTTTAGCTCAAGATTTGATTTTGAAAATACTTGGGTATTTGATGCAGAGACTAAGACATTACATTTAAAGTAATAATCTTACTAATAAAATAAATTAGATGCTATAAGTACTTAATTAAAAGTATTTACAGCATCTTTTTTTCTTTTATGATATAATTAATTGTAATTTTATTTATTATTGAGGGCATATATGGAAAATCGAGTTAAAAATTTTTTATTAGAAAACAATTTAATAATTAATAGTCCAATAGTATGTGCTGTATCAGGTGGAGCTGATTCTGTATCTATGCTTCATATATTGCATAGGCTTGGTTATAAGGTGATTCTTGCTCATGTTAATCATAATAAAAGATCACAATCAATCATTGAAGAAGAATCAATGCGCAAGCTAGCAATGAGCTTATCTATTCCATTTGAGCTTTTAGATTATCATTACAGTGGTGAAGATAATTTTCACAATGATTCTCATAATGCAAGATATGATTTTTTTAGATGTGTATGTGAAAAATATAATACTAATATTTTAGCTACTGCCCATCATTCTGATGATCAAATTGAAACAGTATTAATGAAAATCATAGAGGGATCTAATTTATATGGATATGGTGGAATATCAGTTTGTAATGATGATGGTAGGTATAAAATAATAAGACCATTATTATGTGTTAATAAAAAGGAAATATATGAATATGCTTCAAAAAATAAATTAACATTTTTTGAAGATTCATCTAATAATGAGGATATATTTTTAAGAAATAGAATCAGGCATCATATTGTTCCTAAGCTGAGAGTTGAATCTAGTGATATAAATAATAAAATAATGGAATATTCAATTCAGCTTAAAGAAGCATTCTCATTTATTAGAAAACAAAGTATAGATTATTTATCAAAAACAAATAATAAAATAGTGATTGATAGTTTTAATGAATTAGATATTGCTTTAAAAAAAGATATTATTTCTCTTATGTTTGAAAAGCTAAATATAAGTAAAACATATGATATTATTAATAGTTGCTTATCAATTTTGGACAATTCTTTTGGAACAAAAAGTGTAACAATAGCGGATAATTATTTGTTTATTAGAAATTATAATACTGCTCAAATAAAAAAAATTGATGATAAAATTTTTAAAGAAGTAAAATTATACAGCATACAGGATGAGGTTTATTTTGATAAATATAAATTCTATTTTTCAAAAAATATACCGTTAAATGCTTTCAAATACATTAAACTATGCTATAATACTATAGAATTGCCATTTGTTGTTCGTAGTAAAAAAGATGGTGATGAAATTAATTTACCTTTTGGAACAAAGAAAATTAGTAGAATTTTTATTGATAAAAAAATCAATAAAAACCTTAGAGATTCTATTCCTGTAATTGAAGATGGAAAGCATAACATTTTATGGGTAATGGATTTGATTAAATCTAATGATGTATTAAAACAAAAGGAAAGTGGAGATATTTATTTTGTGTGTGAGGAAGTTTTCTATGCATAATGACATAAAAAAAATAAGCTTAAATGAAGAACAAATTGAAGAAATTGTAAGTAGATTGGGTAAAGAAATATCTAATGATTATAATGGTAAAGAACCATTATTTATTGGAATTTTAAAAGGATGTATTCCCTTTATGCCTGATTTATTGAAAAATGTTTCAATTAATTGCACATTAGATTATTTAAGAGTTTCTTCATATGAAGGCACAAAATCATCTGGAAAAATTACAATAAAGGGTGATATTCCTAGTGTTAAGGATAAAGATGTTATAATTGTAGAAGATATTTTAGATACTGGTCGTACGTTAATGAATGTACGTAATCTTTTATTAGAAGAAGGAGCAAAGAGTGTTAATATTTGTGTTCTTTTAGACAAACCAGAAGGAAGAATTGTCGATATTAAGGCTGATTATGTTGGTGGTCATGTACCAAATGAATTTGTTGTTGGTTATGGACTAGATTATAATGAAAAATATCGTAATTTACCTTATATTGGTGTATTAAAAGAAGAAATATATACTCATTAAGGAGGATTTATGCAAAATAATAATCAAAAAAAGCCTGAACAAAAGAAAAGATTTGACATTATATTTTTCATTTTAGTAATTTTGACTATTATCGGTGTATTCTTTTTAATTCGTGGATTTACAACTACATCTCCTAAGGAATTAAATTATAATGAGTTCACTGAATATGTTGAAACAGGCAAAATTGCAGGAGTTGTTACAGCTAAGCCAGTTGGTGGGGAAAATTATGGTATTTATACTATAACTGGTGCTTATAATGATAATGGTAAGATTTCAAAGTTTACTTTAAATGTTACAACACAGCTTTTAGAACAAATATATGAGCTAGATAATATTCAAGTATCTATTGCGACAATATCAGAAAATATTTGGGCATCATTATTAATAAGTCTTATCCCATATGCTATTTTTATTGGTCTATTTATTTTTTTGATGCGTGGACAAGGAAATAATAAAGCATTTGATTTTGGTAAATCAACTGCTCAATTATCAAGAGGAAAAACAGTAACATTTAAGGATGTTGCTGGCTGTGATGAAGAAAAAGAAGAATTAGTAGAAATCATTGATTTTTTGAAAAACCCTAGAAAATATAATGAAATAGGAGCAAGAATTCCTAAGGGTGTTTTATTATTTGGTCCTCCAGGAACAGGTAAAACATTACTTGCTAAAGC
>JALEQD010000085.1 GCA_022768655.1 Anaeroplasma sp. | reverse complement strand
GCTTCAATATTTAAAGCTAATGCACGCTTTGCAACTAATGTACCAACAGCAGTTGCAGCTTCAACATTAGAACCATTTGATAAAGCTAACTCTTTATCTAGTGAAGAAGCACTACATAAAGTTTTTCCAGTTACATCATCGATAATTTGAGCATAAATTTGCTTATTAGAACGGAAGACATTAAGTCTTGGCTTTTCAGCTGTTCCAGCTAAATTTTGACGAATACGTAAATGTCTCTTTTGACGAGATACATTCTTTGATACTTTACTAATCATATTAGCACTCCTTTCCTACTACTTCTTAGCAGTTTTACCTTCCTTACGACGAATAACTTCGTAATCATACTTAATACCCTTACCTTTATATGGTTCTGGCTTACGGATATCACGAATTTCTGCCGCAAATTGTCCAACTACTTGTTTATCAATACCACTAATAATAATTTGTGTATTCTTTGGTAATTCTACCTTTAATCCCTCTGGTACGTCCATCTCAACATTGTGAGAGTAACCTGCAGAAACGATTAACTTTTTACCTTGCATTTGAGCACGGTAACCAACACCGTTAATCTCTAATGTCTTTTTAAATCCTTCAGATACACCTACAACCATATTATTTAATAAAGCACGAGTTGTACCATGAATAGTCTTTATTTCTTTAGTGTCATTTGGTCTTTTTACTACTACTGCAGTACCTTCAACACTAATTGTAAGTTCGCTATTGAATTTAGCTTTTAATTCTCCCTTAGGGCCCTTTACTGTAACCAAGTTACCTTCTGCAACTGCAACTGTTACACCTGCAGGGATATTAATTAGCTTGTTACCAATACGAGACATGTAAAACACCTCCTATATTTTTTTTAATATTACCAAACGTAAGCTAATACTTCTCCACCGATATTTAACTTACGAGCTTGTTTATCTGTCATAATTCCTTGAGAAGTAGAGATAATTGCTACTCCTAAACCATTTAATACCTTAGGTAATTCTTCAGCTGATGTATAAACATGAAGACTTGGCTTAGAAATTCTCTTTAAACCTTTAATAACTCTTTGGTTATTCTCAGTATATTTTAATGTAATTGTTGTTACACTCTTAACATCGCTAGAAACTGTAAAGTCAACAATGAAACCTTCATTCTTTAATACGTTAAGAATAGCAGTTTTAGTCTTAGATGTTGGAACTACTACTGTTTCATGGCGCATAGCATTCGCATTCTTAATGCGAGCTAACATATCCGCAATTGGATCTGTCATCATAACCTGATTCCTCCTTGTTTTTATTTTGGAAAAAATATTTTTAATTACCAGCTTGCTTTTTTAACACCTGGAATTTGTCCTTTGTATGCTAATTCACGGAAACAAATACGGCATAACTTGAATTTACCGATGACAGCATGTGGACGTCCACAGCGTTCACAACGTGTATATTCACGAGCACTATATTTTGGTTTTCTATGATTTTTAACAATCATTGATGTTTTTGCCATAGTTTATATCCTTTCTTACTTTCTGAATGGCATACCCATTAATGTTAATAGAGTACGTCCTTCTTCATCTGTATTTGCTGTAGTAACGATAACGATATCCATACCACGAACTTTTTTAACTTGATCAAAATTAATTTCAGGGAAAATTAATTGTTCCTTAACTCCTAGAGTATAATTTCCACGACCATCAAAAGCATTTCCGTTTACACCATGGAAATCACGAACACGTGGTAAAGCAATAGATACTAGCTTATCTAAGAATTCATACATTCTTTCTCCACGTAATGTAACCTTACATCCAATAGGCATACCTTCACGCAACTTGAAGTTTGCGATTGACTTCTTTGCTTTTGTAACAACTGGCTTTTGACCAGTAATAATAGTTAATTCTTCAACTGCATCGTCTAAAACCTTTGAATTTGCAACTGCATCTCCACAACCCATGTTGATAACGATTTTTTCAATCTTTGGAATTTGCATTGAAGATTTATAACCGAACTTATTTACTAATTCTGTTTTAACAGAAGTGTTATATTTTTCTTGTAAACGATTCACGAAAGTTTACCTCCTCTCCAATAGATTATTTAAACTCATAATGAGTATCATCTTTTGCAACTCTAATCTTATTGCCTTTTTCATCAATCTTAATACCAACACGAACTGGCTTATTAGTTTTTGGATTTAAAAGCATAACATTTGATGCATCAATTGGAGCTTCAACTTCAACGATACCACCATTTTGATTAGCTTGTGTAGGCTTTTGATGCTTCTTTACCATATTAACGCCTTCTACTATTACCTTATTAGTAGCAGGATATACCTTTAAAACCTTACCAGTTGTAGGTACGATGTTTCCTTTTTTGTCTTTTGTAAATTTATCTTTACCAGCAATGACAACTACTGTATCTCCAGTTTTAATTTGCATTTAAGCGCACCTCCTTATAGTACTTCGGGAGCTAAAGATACGATCTTCATGAAATCCTTATCACGTAATTCTCTAGCTACAGGTCCGAAAATACGAGTTCCACGTGGGGTTTTATCTTCACGGATGATAACTGCTGCATTCTCATCAAATTTGATATAAGAACCATCAGGTCTTCTTAAGCCAGTCTTTGTTCTAACGATAACTGCCTTAACTACATCACCTTTTTTTACAGTACCATTTGGTGCTGCTTCCTTTACTGAACAAACAACGATATCACCAACGTTAGCATATCTATGTAATGCCCCACCTAAAATTTTAATAATTAATAATTCACGAGCACCGCTATTATCAGCAACTGCTACTCTTGTTTCTTGTTGAACCATGATAGTACCTCCTTTCAGGAACTAATATTAAAGTGTTTCTTTAACTTTAACCACTTCAACTAAAACATATTTCTTAGTTTTAGAAAGTGGTCTTGTTTCCATGATTCTTACAACATCACCAATTTTTGCAGTGTTGTTTTCATCATGTGCATGAAGCTTTGTAGATTTTTTTACACGCTTCTTATATTTCTTATGTACACCAAAAGTATCAACAGATACGACAATTGTTTTATCCATTTTATCAGAAACTACTGTTCCTGTAAAAAACTTACGACTATTACGTTCCATGTTACTCCTCCTTATTCTGAAACCTTGCTAGCATTAGCCTTTTCAGTTAAGATTGTCTTCATTCTAGCAATTGTTCTTTTGATTTCATTCATACGAGCAGGCTTTTCTAAATTTCCTAGAGCAGCTTGAAACTTTAAATTGAATAATTCTTCTTTTAAATCAGCGATTTTTGCATTGATTTGTTCTTCAGTCATATTACGAATTTCTTTTGTCTTCATCATTGCTCGTCACCTACTTTAACAACAATTTTTGTTGAGCAAGGAAGCTTATGAGAAGCTAAACGTAAAGCTTCACGTGCAACCTCGTCAGAAACTCCAGCAATTTCGAATAGGATAACGCCAGTTTTAACAACTGCAACCCATACCTCTGGAGCACCCTTACCAGAACCCATACGTACTGCTAAAGGCTTTTTAGTCTTTGATAAATGTGGGAATACCTTAATCCACACTTGTCCTTCACGATTCATCTTACGAGTAATTGCGATACGTGCTGCTTCTAATTGACGATTTGTTAACCAACAACCTTCAGTTGCTTGTAAACCATATTCACCAAATGAAATTTCTGTACCACCCTTAGCTTTACCACTAAAGTATACTCTATGAGGACGACGGTATTTTACTCTTTTAGGCATTAACATAATTATTTTCCTCCTTTAGAGCTTTGATCTTCTGCTTTCTTATCTTTCTTAGGAGCAGGTTTACGAACAGGCTTCTTGTCTTCTAATGTTCTAGGTTGAACATTGAAAACTTCACCCTTATAAATCCAAACCTTAACACCTAATTTACCATAAGTTGTTAGTGCTTCAGCAACTGCATAATCAACATCTGCACGTAATGTTTGTAGAGGAACTTGACCCTCATTATAACCTTCGCTACGAGCCATTTCTGCTCCACCTAAACGACCAGAAATTAATGTCTTAGCACCCTTAGCACCAGCCTTTAATGCTCTTTGAATTGCAACCTTTTGAACTCTACGGAAAGAAGCACGAGCTTCTAATTGTTCAGCGATTGACTTTGCTACTAATGTTGCATCTAATTCAGGCTTTCTGATTTCAACAACATTTAAAATGATTTCCTTTTTAGTCATGTATGTTAATTCTTTAACAACAGCATTTTTAGTTTCAGCTTCATGACCAATTACAACACCAGGCTTACCTGTATGTAATGTGATTTTAACACGATCCTTATTTGTACCCTTAACACGCTCGATAATAACACGTGAAATAGCAGCCTTTTCATATACCTTATTTAAATATTCACGAATTTTTAAATCTTCTAATAATAGGTTAGCTACTTGAGTTTTTTCTGCGTACCATGCAGCATCCCAATCACGGTTAATACCAACACGTAATCCAACTGGACTAACTTTTTGACCCATGTGATATTCCTCCTTACTTGCTTTCTTTCTCAGCAACGATTACTGTAATATTACATGTTCTTTTTTGAATGACATCTCCACGTCCCTTAGCACGAGGTAGCATTCTTTTCATTCTAATACCATCAGTTACATATGCTGTTTGAATATATAAATTATTAACATCCATGTTATAATTGTGTTCTGCATTTGCTACTGCAGAATTTAATACCTTTAAAACAACTTCACATGCTTGCTTGTTTGTTAGCTTTAAAATAGCCTTAGCTTCAGCTACATCCTTATTACGGATTAAATCTACAACAAGACGAGCCTTACGAGGAGTTATTCTAACTGTATTAGCGATTGCTTTTGCTTCCATTATTTTTTTCTCCTTCGACTATTTTTTATTTCTTTGCTTTCTTATCGTCTGCATCATGTCCATGATAAGTTCTTGTAGGAGCAAATTCACCTAGCTTATGACCTACCATATCTTCTGTAACATATACAGGAACATGCTCACGACCATTATATACAGCAATTGTTAAGCCAACAAATGCAGGGAATATAGTTGATCTACGTGACCAAGTTTGAATTACCTTTTTATCACCAGTACCATTTTGAGCTTCAACCTTCTTCATTAAGTGGTCATCGCAGAATGGACCTTTTTTAATTGAACGAGCCATATTGTTCCTCCTTATTTACCATTTCTTCTACGAACGATTAGTTTGTTAGAAGCTTTTTTATGTTTACGAGTTTTAACACCCATTGCTTTCTTACCCCAAGGTGTATAAGGTGTTGGACGTCCAATAGGACACTTTCCTTCACCACCTCCATGAGGGTGATCATTAGGGTTCATAACTGAACCACGAACCTCTGGTCTTAAGCCCATATGACGAGCTCTACCAGCTTTACCAATTCTTACTAATTCATGAGATTCATTACCAACCTCACCAATTGTAGCCTTACAAGTAGCTAATACCTTACGTACTTCACCGCTTCCAAGACGAATAAGAACATATTTATCTTCACGACCTAGAATTTGAGCAGAAACACCAGCACTACGTGCTAATTGTCCACCCTTACCAGGATGTAATTCAATGTTATGAATTAAACTACCTACTGGAATATTAACGATTGGTAATGCATTACCTACCTTAATATCAGCATTAGCACCAGAAGTTAATACTGTACCAACAGTTAATCCCTTTGGAGCTAAGATATATCTCTTTTCACCATCAGCATAAGCTAATAATGCAATATTAGCACTTCTGTTTGGATCGTATTCGATTGTTTTTACAGTTGCAGGAATGCCATCCTTATTTCTCTTAAAATCAATAATACGATATTTTCTCTTTACACCGCCACCTTGATGACGAACAGTGATTTTACCTGAATTGTTACGTCCACCGTTTTTCTTAACAGTTGTCAATAATGACTTTTCAGGAGTGTCAGTTGTGATTTCATCAAATGTTAGAACTGACATATTACGTCTACCATTAGACGTTGGCTTATATTTTCTAACTGCCATAGTTAATAGATCCTCCTAATTAAATTTCGAAAGCGTCGATCTTATCGCCATCTGCTAATTTGCAGATTGCTTTCTTATATGCAGGCTTAAAGCCTTCATGTTGACCAACTCTTTTGTGCTTAGGTAAAACATTAATTGTATTAACGCTAACTACCTTAACCTTAAAAATTTCTTCAACAGCATTCTTGATTTCAATCTTATTAGCTGATTTTAAAACCTTGAATGTATATTTATTGAAGTTTTCCTTTAAACTCATTGTCTTTTCAGTAATGATTGGACCTTGAATAATATCAAATGCTTTAGTCATATTACTTCAATTCCTCCTCATAGTAAGCAATAGCACCTTGAGTTAAAACTAAATTCTTGAAGCATAAAATTTCATAAACGCTTGCGTTATTAACTGGTGCAAGGAAGCAACCTGCGATGTTGCTTGCTGATAATACTGCTTCTGCAGTTAATTCTTCAGGAGAGCATACAACCATTGTCTTTCCTTCTGCTTTAATATCTGCTAAGAATTTAACGAAATTCTTAGTCTTAATTTCTTCAAATTTGATTGCTTCTACAGCAATTAATTGATTTTCTTTTACCTTATAAGATAAAACATTCTTTAAACCTAATTGCTTAACTTTCTTGTTTAACTTGAAAGAATAGCTTCTTGGTGTAGGGCCAAATACAACTCCACCACCAACCCATTGAGGAGCACGAGTTGAACCTTGACGAGCACGTCCAGTTCCCTTTTGTCTCCATGGCTTACGGCCACCGCCTCTTACTTCGCTACGGCCTTTTGTATCATGAGTACCTTGACGCATAGCTGCTCTTTGGCAGTTAACAACATCATATACTACTTGTTGATTAATTTCTTCAATTCCGAAGATTGAAGCACTTAATTCTAAATCTTTAATCTTTTCTCCAGATTGATTTAATAATGCGATAGTTGGCATAATAAATCTCCTTTCCTAATAATGTAATTAATTAGCTTTTACAGCTGATTTGATTACTACAAAACCCTTTTTAGGTCCTGGTACATTACCACGAACTAAAATTAAGTTTCTTTCAGCATCAACAGCGGCAATAACTAAATTTTGTAATGTTACTGTTTCATTTCCCATATGTCCAGGCATTTTCTTACCCTTCATATTACCTTTGATAGCTCCCATAGAACCAACAATACGGTGACAAGCAGATGTACCATGGCTCATTCTTAAACGAGAATGGTTATAACGCTTAATAGTACCAGCAAATCCTTTACCCTTTGAAGTACCTGTAACGTCAATTACATCTCCTGCTGCAAAAATATCACATTTAATTTCTTGGCCAACAGTATAAGACAATAATTCATTTCCTAAAGCTTCTGAGAAACGGAATTCTCTTACGAAGCGCTTAGGAGCAGTGTTTGCCTTTGCTGCATGGCCTTGTTCAGGCTTGTTTGATAAAGATTCTCTCTTATCAGAACAACCAACTTGAACAGCTACATAACCATCGTTTTCAACTGTCTTGTGTTGTAATACAACATTTTCAGAACAATCAACGATAGTAACTGGAATTAAATTTCCAGCTGCATCGAAAATTTGAGTCATGCCCAATTTTCTACCTAAGATTCCCTTAGCCATTTGAAATTTTCCTCTTTTCCTAAATATTTTTTAATTACTTCTTTAATACAATATCTACACCAGAAGGTAGATCGATGTGCATTAAAGCATCAATTGATTGTGGAGTTGGATCCACGATCTCGATTAATCTCTTATGTGTTCTTCTTTCGAATTGCTCACGAGAATCCTTATTAACGTGAGGTGATCTTAAGATTGTGAAGATTTCCTTTTCTGTAGGTAGTGGAATTGGACCATTAACTACTGAACCTGTCTTCTTAACACTATCAACAATTTTCTTTGCTGATAAATCTAATAATCTGTGATCATAAGATTTTAAACGAATTTTAATTTTTTCTTTTGCCATTATTTTTAACCCCTTTCGCCTATAATCGTCGTATAGACTTGCTCCATGGGAAAACCTAACACGCTGTTTAATGACAACGCTTTTCGGTGTGTCAGCAACCTCCCACTTCACAGCCACTTCTTGCTCGATATAGAGCCTTTCTTATTATACATAAAAAAAAGGCCTATTGCAAGACCTTTTTTATATTTTTTACTTTATTTTTTCTCCGGCTTAAAATTTTCTAATTTTACCATCTAAACCATGTAAAACTACATAACTGCCATCATCTTTATTATTACAAAGCATTTTAGCATGATCTAATGCTTCCTTTTGTGTGTCAAAAAGCTTTATAACCTTTGATGAGCCTTGAATGAAAACCTTCCACTCTCTACCATCATTATCTCTTTTTGATACATGATAAACTGTTTTAGCATTTTTAGCTTCTACCTTTATTGGCTTTGCCTCTACCTTCTTAACAGGTTTAGCCTCAACCTTTACTTCAGCCTTTTTTGTTGTTGTTTTAGTTGTTGTTGTTTTTGCCATTTATATCTTCCTCTTTTTTCATATATTTGTTATATTATAACGCCAAATACAAAATGAAAAAAGTTATTTTATGAAATTTTGTCGAAATATGTGCAAATATCCTTGAAATAATCTATTTTATTTCTTCCTTGAATTTCAAATAAGATATGTATTTCATAATTTTTGTATGTTAATGAAACATATTTTAATTCTTGTGCTTTATTAAATAATTTCATTCCATCCATATTTTGACTAGCTTTAGCATCAAATACAAAATCAAGATATCTTCGATTAGTTTTATTTATTTTATATATATTAAGCTTTTTACAATAGCTCTTAATAATTTTTTCATACATATATAATAATAAATCATCATCAATATCTCCAAAACGATCTATAAGCTCTTCTTTTAATTCATTCATTGAGCTTAAATCATTTAATTTATCTATCTTCTTATGAATTGAAATTCTTATATCATCATTATTAATATAGCTTTCCTTTATAGTTCTATTTGCTAAAGGCTCTAATATAGAGGCATCACATTTTTTCTTTTCTTCTATTAAGCCCTTCTTATTTATCTCTTCATCTAGAATTCTTAAATACATATCAATTCCAACTGATTCAACAAATCCTGATTGCTCCTCACCTAAAATATCACCAGAGCCCCTAATTGATAAATCTCTCATAGCGATTTTAAAGCCACTACCTAATTCATTAAATTCCTTAATTGTTTCTAATCTTTTTTCTGCTTGAGGAGTAAGCATTTTTCTTGGTTCATACATCAAATAAGCATAAGCAATCTTATTTGATCTACCAACTCTACCTCTAATTTGATACATTTGTGATAAGCCTAATCTATCGGCATCATGAACAATAAGTGTATTTGTATCAGGCATATCAATACCTGTTTCAATAATTGTTGTACACAATAAAACATCATATTCCTTATTGATAAATGCATTAACAATATTTTCAAGCTGATCCTTTGTAAGCTTTCCATGACCAACACATATTCTAGCATCTGGAACTAACTGCTTAAGATAATTAGCCTGTTCTTCTATTGATTCAACGAAATTATATAAATAGAAAACCTGACCACCTCTTGCCAATTCCCTTTCAATTGAATCTTTTATTATTCTATCATTTCTTTCTAATACATAGGTTTGAATAGGATACCTATTCTTAGGAGGAGTTTCAATCATTGATAAATCCTTTATGCCCATAACAGACATTTGAAGTGTTCTTGGGATTGGTGTTGCGGTTAAGGTAATGCAATCAACATTAACCTTTAATTCTTTTATTTTTTCTTTATGTGTAACACCAAAGCGTTGTTCCTCATCTATTATTAATAATCCTAGGCTATTATATTGAATCTCATCTGATAATAATCTATGTGTACCAATAACAATATCTACTCCACCCTTTTTTAAATCAGCTATAATCTCCTTTTGTTTTTTTATGCTTACAAATCGCGAAAGAAGCTCAACTCTAATTCCATATTTTTCCATTCTATTTTTAAAATTTAAATAATGCTGTCTAGCTAAAATTGTTGTAGGTGCAAGCATACATACCTGCTTACCACCATATACTGCTTTAAAGGCAGCACGCATTGCAACTTCAGTTTTTCCATAACCAACATCTCCACATATTAATCTATCCATTGGTCTTGGAGATTCCATATCCTGCTTTACAGCATCTATTGCTTTTTTTTGGTCGGGTGTTAGCTCATATTCAAATTCTGATTCGAACTCAAGCTGTTCATCACTATCAGCAGGAAAAGAAAAGCCAGTTGCCTCCTGACGCTTAGCATATAAAGCAATTAATCTATCAGAGATATCATGAACTCTTTTTCTAACCTTAGCCTTTGTTCTTGCCCAAAGAGTACCACCAATTTCATGAAGTGTAATTCCTTCTACATCATTAGATGCATATTTCATTATATTTTGAATTTGTTCTAAAGGGATATATAATCCTGTATTATTTGCATACATTATATATAAATAATCACGCTTAATATCTCCATTTTGTAATGTTTTAATACCTAAATATTTTCCTATACCATGATCATAATGAACAACATAATCACCAACACATAATTCATCATATTTTGAAATCTTAACTGCATTTTTATATATAGATTTATATTTAACCTTTTTAGGATTATATTTTATATCAAATATTGTATTTTCATTAATTAAAATATAGTTTTCATATTCTAAATCGAATGAAGGATAGTTTCCTCTTATTATATTAATTCTTTCTATCTCAACATCCTTAAAATCAGATATAATCTTGGGAAAAACATCATTTTCATAAAATAAATCAGTTAGCTTCTTATATCTTTCCTCATTACTTATAGCGATAACAAGCTTCTTTTTATTTTTTATATGAAGAAAATCCTTTAATATTTCCTTTTGGTTTGCTTTATAAGGAATAATTTGTTTTGCATGAACATGATAATCAATACTACCTAAGCTTCTTAATCCTTCGATAAGAATATTTGCTTTAGAAAGAATTAAATCAAAATTATAAAATATATTCATATTAGCTAGACTATATCCACCAATTCTTCCGCAATATTCATTCAAATCTAAAATTAAATGCTCATATGCTTCTCTACATTTTATTGGTTCTACAATATAAATTCTTTTGTTTTCACAAAAATCAAAAATAGTAGAAACTTTTTCATCAAAAAATGGTAAATATCTAGATAATAAATCAAGTGATTTATGATCCTCTAAATTAATTAAATCCTTTTTATAATTTGATTCTTCTAATTCGGATAAATTATATTTATCCATAAATGCTAATATTTTTGCTTTTGCAACAACAAAATCATCATTAGAATATAAAAGCTCACTAACAGGTAATATATCAACATGATCAATTAATTCTTTTGATCTTTGAGTATCAGGATTATAATATTTAATCGTTTCAATATCATCACCAAAAAAATCAATACGTATTGGATTTGAATACCCTAATGGAAAAATATCTACTATTGATCCTCTTTTAGAAAATTGACCTGTTTTTACTGTTGTAAATACTGGTTCATAGCCAAGAGTAATAAGCTTATTACATAAACTCTTAATCTCAATAGAATCATTTGTTTTCAAAGAAAAAATACTATTTTTCCATATTTCTGGGTTCATCTCATTTTTTATACTACCATGAAGATTAGTAACTATAATTTTCTTTTTTCCTTGTAATATTGTGAAAATAGTTTGAATTCTTTCAAATAAAAAATCACCAGTAGCTGAAATCATTTCAGCAGAAACTAATTCATCAGCCGGAAAAAATAAAATATCCTCCTCATTCATAAAGCTTGATAAGGAATCATAATATTTTTGAGCAGAATATACATTTGGTAAAACAACAAAAATACTTTTATTATTCTTATAAAAGTCAGTTGCTATAAGCATTTGATTATATTCATCACATGATGATGCAATTTTAAATGTATCTCTATTTATTATATTTGATACACTTTCTAAATTAAAAAAATAATCATATATATTCAAAATAATCTCTCCTATCAGCCAAAAAAGACCTAGAAAACATCTAGATCAATTTTTATATACTACTTTTTATACGTACTATAAAGTATGCTTTAGCAATTCTTCATAAGAAACTAAAGATAAATCCTTAGCTGAAAAATCAAATACTGTTCTACAGCCACTTTCGTTTCTTTGATTTGCACGATAGCATGCACGTGCATAAGCAACTAATACACTTCCTGTAAATTCAGGATTAGAATCAAGCTTTAAGCTATATTCAATAACATGCTTTGTGTTATCTGAGGTTTCACCGCTTCTAATAACAAATCCACCATGTGGAATGCCAGAATGATTTTTCTTTAATTCATCTAGGGAAATAAAATGAACAGTAGTGTCATAATCAGCAAAATAATTTGGCATTTCCTTAATTTCTTTTTCAATTCTTGCTTTATCTGCATCATCCTCAGCAACAACAAAGCATTCCCTTGTATGCTTTTGTCTTGTAGTTAATTTTGGATTATCTCCTTTTCTAACACTTTCTAAAGCAGCATCAACAGGAATTGTATATTGTCTTGCATCAACAACACCATCAATTCTACGTATTGCATCACTATGTCCTTGGCTTACTCCCTTTCCCCAAAATGTATAATCATTTCCATCTGGTAATATTGCATTCATAATAGCTCTATTTAATGAAAACATTCCAGGATCCCAGCCTGTTGAAATTACACCAATTTTTCCTGATTCCTTGGCATTTTTATCAACATTTTGATAATGTTCGAAAATTCTTGCATGTGTATCAAATGAATCAACGACATTAAAGTATTTACATAATTCAGGTGTTTGTAATGGTAAATCAGTAGCGCTACCACCACATAAAATCATAACATCTATGTCATCAACAAAGCTTTTAACATCTACTGAAGGAAAAACCTTTACTCCCTCTGTATTAAGCTTTACTGTTTGTGGGTCTCTTCTAGTAAATACAGCAACAAGCTTCATATCGCTATTCTTTTTTATTGCAGCCTCTACACCACGACCTAAATTTCCATAACCATAAATACCTATTCTTATCATAATCATTCACTATATTATTTAAATAAATAATATTTTCTCCTTTATTAGATTTTATCATATTAAAAATAAAAATAAAGTAAAATAATGTTGTTTTTATTAAATTTCGGCAATACTTTTTTCTTTAGAAATAAGATTCAGCCGAAAAAATAATAAAGTCAATAAAAAAATGAAAAAAGATTTTAAATAGACATGTAATATGTCTATATGTATTATAAAATTTTCATAGAAAGAAGGTATGTTCTATGACTAATTTTGTTAGAAACTTCTATATTAAAACTCCAGCTCTTTGGCAAAGGCATTTCTTTGCAAAAAAGATGAAGATTACATGTTATATCTATAATGCTTTACGTAATATAGAGCTTAAAAAATTATCTATTCTTGAAAATGATAATGAGTATTCTAATGTCATTCATAAGGCATATAAGGATTGGACTTTAGAAGACAAAGCTTTAGTTAAAAATAAAAGAAAAGAATATAAGCTAACAAGACTAGATTTAATTAAGGATGTAAAACCTATATATAAGTTTTATAAAGGAACATACTCTTCTCAAATGGCACAATCAGTAGCTAAAAGGTTATGGCAGTCTTTTAATCGCTATTTTTATGGTGATGGTAAATATATTTCTGAAATGAAATATTGTGATTCATTTGAAAGTGAATCAAACATAAATGGTATTATCTTTACAGGTAATACAGTTAAGATAATGAAGAAAGAATTTGAGGTTGTAATACCTAATGATACATACACAAAAGAATTGCTGAAAAATAAGATAGCTTATGTTAGAATTGTTAGACTGATTGGAAAAACAAAGGATCGTTATTATGCACAGGTTGTATTTCAAGGAACACTACCAATGAAAAATAGAAAGAAAAGCATTGGTAATGTTGGAATAGATATCGGAACATCTACAGTAGCTGTTTCTTCAAATTCATATGTATATATAGATGAATTAGCAAAAGATATTAAAGATATGAAAAAAGATTATAGAAGGCTTGATAGAAAAATAGAACGTTCAAGACGTGCTACTAATCCAGATAATTATAATCCTGATGGAACAATTAAAACTGAAAAACAATTGAAATGGTATAAATCAAAGCATTATAAAGTATTAGCTAGAAGAAAAAGATATCTAACAAATAAGATTAAAAGATGTAGAAAATTATCTCATGAAATATTAGCAAATGAAATCTTAAGTAAAGGTAATGTATTTCATATAGAAAAAATGAATTTTAAAGCACTACAAAAACGTGCAAATAATACTGAACTGAATGAGAAAGGTAAATTCAAGAAAAAGAAAAGATTTGGAAAATCATTGAGTATACATTCACCAAGTCAGTTTATATCAATACTTAAAAGAAAAGCAAGCTATTACAATTATGTAATTGATGAAGTAGATATTACAATTGTAAAAGCATCACAATATAATCACATCACCAAGGAATATAAGAAAAAAGAACTTAATGAAAGAATATGTAAAATTGGAGAATATGAAATACAAAGAGATTTATATAGTGCATTCTTATTAATGAATACAAAGGATAATATAATACAACAAGAATTATGTGAAAAAAGTTTTAATCATTTTGTTATGCTACATGATATTGAAATAGAAAGACTAAAAAAACAAAAGAATATAGCTTGTATAGGCTATTAATAATATTAAATTAGATGGTTGGGAAACGAACCAAACTATAAAAAAACAGCAATAGTTATTATTACTGTTTTTATAGAAAATTCTTAAGAGGATAGATATACTGATTATTTAAATATCTATATATTAAGAATCTTGTGATTTCAATCACGAGAGTTTCAAAACAAAAAGCTTTTGAAATAATTAACATTTCAAAAGCCCAAATCTATTTACTTGAATATTTTGATGCTATTTTAACAAAATCAGTATCTAAAATAAAATCATCAATTATATTTACACATGTATCAAGAGCGGAAGCTATAGTAGCTAATTCTTCTTCATTGAATTTTTTTAAAACCCAATCAACAACAGGAATAACATTACTTCTATCTATTCCTATTTTGATTCTTTTATATTCCTCAGAATGAATATGCATTGCTATATTCTTATGTCCGTTATGGCCACCAGCACTACCCTTAGCACGAATTCTAACTCTTCCTAATCTAGAATCTAAATCATCTGAAATAACTAAGATATCTTCAACAGGAATTTTATAAAATTGCATTACCTTAATAACACTTTCTCCTGATAAATTCATATAGGTCATTGGCTTTAACAATATAGCCTTCTTACCTAAATGATTAATTACAGCAAGCATACCCTTAAACTTTGGTTCTAAGAAAAAATCTATATTATTTTTAGATGCATATGCATCAAGTGCCATAAAGCCTATATTATGTCTTGTATTTGCATATTCATTACCAGGATTTCCTAGACCAATAATTAATTTCATTATAACAACTCTCTTTTGCTCTTATCATAAGAATATGTGAATAAACCAGATAATGGTTCATCAGATAATATTCTTAAAATACCATGACCTAATAATTGACCAACTGATAAAACCTTTATTTTATCAATTTTCTTTGCTGGATCAAGCTTAATTGTATTTGTAATAATCATTTCTTTTAAGCATGAATCTTGAATTCTTTGTACAGCAGGACCAGATAAAATACCATGAGTACATGCAGCATAAACTGCAGTAGCACCAGCATTCATTAAAGCATTAGCACCAGCTGTTAATGTACCAGCTGTATCACACATATCATCTACTAAAACGCATGTTTTACCCTTAACGTCACCAATGATATTCATAACCTCTGCTTTGTTTGGTTCTGGACGACGCTTATCAATAATAGCGATTGTAGTATCTAATACTTTAGCAAATTCACGTGCTCTAGTTGTTCCGCCATGATCAGGAGAAACAACAACAACATTATCTAAATGCTTATCCATTATATAGTTACAAAGAATAGGTAGTCCCATAAAGTTATCCACTGGAATATCAAAGAAACCTTGAATTTGTGCTGCATGGATATCCATACAAATAACACGGTCAGCACCAGCAGTTTGTAATAAATCAGCAACTAATTTTGCTGAAATAGGCTGACGACTTCTAGCCTTACGATCTTGACGGCTATAACCATAATATGGAATAACTAAATTGATTGTTTTTGCAGATGCACGCTTTAATGCGTCACACATAATCAATAATTCCATTAAATGATCGTTAACAGGAACAGAAGTTGGTTGGATAACAAAAACATGATGTCCACGTACAGTTTCATTGATTTGTACATTAATTTCACCATCAGCAAAATGTAATACATCACAACTTGATAGTGGCACACCAATAGAGCTTGCAATTTCCTGTGCTAATTCAACGTTTGATGATAAGGTAAAGATTTTTACTTTCTTTCCCAATAAGATAGACATAAAATAGATCCTCCAGAAAAATTATTAATTTTATAAACACATTTTTAATTATATCATAGCAAAAAATAATTTAAAGATTAATTTGACTTATTTTTACTTTTTTCGATTTTAAAGTAATATAAGCTTTTCTTTAACTTATCTAAATCAATAGGCTTTGAAATATGTCCATTCATTTTATTAATTAATGCTTTATTAATATCCTCTGAAAAAACATTTGCTGTCATCGCAAAGATTGGTAATTTGGGATTTGTTTTTCTAATTATTTTTGTTGTTTCATATCCATCCATTTCTGGCATAGAAATATCCATATAAACACCATCATATTCATTTTTTGAAATTTTATCTATTGCTTCTAATCCCGAAGAAGCAACATCGCATTTCACATTCCACATTTTTAATAATTCTACTACTACTTCTCTATTTATATCTATATCATCAACAATTAAAACGCATAAATCATCAAAACAATCATCAATATCATCAGTAATAATACTTTTTTTATTTTCTACTCCCCATGGAAAAACTATATTAATAGTAAATGTAGTTCCATGGCAATCGCTATTAATACTTATTCTTCCACCTAACTTTTCAATTATCTTTTTTGCAATAGATAAACCTAATCCATTGCCCTGCATAGAATTATCTATTCTAACATAAGGATCAAAAATAACATCTAGCTTATCCTTAGGTATTCCTACTCCATTATCATTTATTATAAATATGTATTCACTTTCATTATTTTTAGGTATTTCATCAATTACAAAATTAATATTTCCTCCAAAGGATGAATACTTTAAGGAATTACCTAAAATATTTAATAAGACCTGTGATAGCTTTATTGAATCTGATTTAATAATCTTATTAATAAAATTAAATGATTTATTAATAGTAATGTTCTTTGAAAGTGCAATAGATTCTATTGATGATAATAAATCATTTATTAATAATGATAAATCAAAGGATTTTTCCTCAAAGGTTACTCCACCAGCCTCAATTTGACTCATATTTAAAATATCATTAATCAATGATAATAAAAAATTAGATGCTTTACTTATTTTCTTTAAATATTCTTGCGTCTTTGGATTATTATTTTCCTTTAAAGCAAGCTCAGTAAAGCTAATTATAGCATTCATTGGTGTTCTCATATCATGATTCATAGAAGAAAAGAAATATGTTTTTTCTTTATTAATCTGCTCAGCCTTATTTTTTGATTCAACCAAATATTTCTTTTGAACCTCTTCTTGCTTTATCATTTTATCTATAGATTTATTAAATAGAATAACACCTGATACCTCTTTATCTATTCTATCTAAAACAGTTATTGTAGAAAAATACCATTCAGCTATACCTTTTTCACCAAACTTACGGTATTTACATTCTATGCTGTTTTTCTCTTTTAATAATTTTTTTATATTTTGAGGAGATAAATATTCCATCATTTCATAATCTGGCTTTTCATATAATTCCTTATTAGTAAATATACTTTTTATTGCGTCTGTATATTTTCCTTCTTTTTTTATATTATGCATTGTTGGATAAATCATTCTATAATAATCATCCTCGACATTAATATAATACATTTCTTTATAGGTTTGAATTGTACTGCCTAATGCTTTTTGAAGCAATCTTTTATCTTCAATTATATTTCTGTATTTAAGTTTATTTTTTAATTCTGCTTCAATTTTTTCTGTCTTGTCAGAAACAAAAACATAAAACACATCACCATAAACCTCATTATAAACTAAATGACCAAAATCCTCGACATACTTGATCCTTCCTTTTTTAGTCTTAATTCTATATTCAACATAATCTAGTCTCTCAAAGCTTGTTTTAATCTGATCATTTATTTGATATAATGTAGAATTTAAATCCTCTTCATAAACCATATTCAAAAAAGAACCATTTACATAATTCATAAATTCTTCTATGTCATTGCATTCATATAATCTTAATATCTCATTATTAACATACAGAATATTTTGTTCTTCATTATTTCTATATATGAAAAAACCGCCAGGTATTCCTGTGGTAATTTCATCTAATTTAAAAGTATTTAGATTTTTCATATTCTTTTTTGTCATCATAACCTCACATTCCTTTCCTGTACATAAAAGGCTCATATGCTAATGGTTTATGTTAGTCTATCACCATAATAATTTTAACATGCAAAAATATCAAAAATTAAAAAAATCGTAACAATAATTTTGACAAAAATCGACAAAGCAAGAAAAAAATCTCCCAACAAAGGAGATTTACATTATAAACTAATTACATATTTAATATTTTTTTAACCTCATCAACTGATAGATTAACAGCTTTAGCTATTAATTCTATTTCCATACCCATTTTATTCAAATTTAATACTACTTCTTTTTGTTTTTTTTGAATTCCTTCTTCAATTCCTTCCTCTTTAGCTTCATTTCTACTTGTATTATAATCTAGTCTTTGTCTAAGTTCTTCTAAGGCTAGGTCTATTGTTTTACTTAATTCTGTATAATTATTCATATTTACAGCAGCCTCCTTTATAAAGATATTATTAGAATAGAGATTTCTTTTTATATTATCATTTGATTTAATCATGGATAAATATTCCTTTATTTCTATGTTATCACAATATTCTAGCTTTTTCAAATCTATGAATATAATCCTATATTTATTTTCTATAAGCTCTTCATTATTTTCATCACTAATTGTATATACTTTCATATATTTTAAATCCTTATATACTTGTGATGGTGTATTAAGTAGCCATATACCTATGTAATATTTGTTTGTTCTATAATCTCCACCTGATTTTAAATTTGACATGATAAGTGATGACATATAATATATTGCTCTATCTTTAAATGCTATTTCATTTTTATTTTGCATTTCTAAATCAATATCATAATTATTTACTAATGATATTCTTAAATCGAAACGAGTCTTTTTCCCTTTAGCTAGTGATATTATTTCATTATTTTCATATATTATTTCATCAGGTAATATCTTTATACCTAATATTAATGATAATAATACACTTAGGTTGTCTGGATTACTGTAGTAATCCTTAAATAATACATCATTTGTTAAATTAAAATTTGGTTCATTTAGATTTTCATTTTTCATATTTCTTTTTCTCCTTATTATTATAATTTAAAGTAAAAAAAAATAAGGTTTTTTACTCCTTCATATAAATAATAGTTAGAATTATATAGTTTTTTTAAAAAAAATTTTCAAATATGAAAAAAAACTGTATCTTTTTTGTAAGATACAGTAAAGTAATTATACTTTTTTTGTTTCAGATAAAAATTCATAAAGATTAGTTGCATCAGCTTTTTTAGTTGACACTTCTAAAGATAATACTTTGATTTCAACAGTTTTATTGCCGAATTCTATTGTGATAACATCACCAATATTGACTTCCTTTGATGGCTTAGCTAATTTTCCATTAACCAATATTCTTTCATTTTCAGCAACTTCTTTTGCAAGTGTTCTTCTTTTTATTAATCTAGAAACCTTAAGATATTTATCTAGACGCATTATTATTCACCTGTTGTGCTTGAATTTGCTTCATCCTCTGATTCAACATTTGATTCAATAGTATTGTCTGTAATATCAATTGGAGAATCAATATCAACAACATCACTAGCTTTTTCTTCTAAAGAATTAGCTTCTTCCTTTTCAGCTTGTTTAGCTAGCTCTTTATCATCATACCACTTTAGTGCACCAGTAGATTCGATTTCATCAATGTCTGATTTTGTTAATGTTTCAATCTTCAATAAATAATATGTTATTTTTTCTAATAATTCATGATTATCTAAAATAACCTTTTTAGCTCTATCATAGCAATTTTCAATAATAGCTCTTGTTTCTCTATCAATTTCAAGTGCTACCTGATCAGAGAAATTTTTATCCTTTAAATAATCTCTTCCTAAAAATACACTACCTTGAGGCTGTTCATATTGCATTGGTCCTAGATTTGACATACCATATTCTGTAACCATTGCACGTGCAATTTTTGTTGCTTGCTGGAAGTCATTAGATGCACCAGTAGAAACCTCATTAAATGTAATTTCTTCAGCAATTCTACCACCTAAGAAGCCACAAATTGTATCTAACAAATCTGTTTTAGTTCTAAAATATGTTTCTTCCTTTGGCATCATTAGGTTATATCCACCTGCTTGACCACGTGGAACAATAGTAACCTTTTGAACAACAGAAGCATTTTCAAGACGTAATCCTATTACAGCATGTCCTGCTTCATGATATGCAACAAGCTTTCTTTCCTTTTCTGTGTATTTCTTAGATTTCTTAGCAGGTCCCATCATTACTCTATCGATTGCCTCATCAATATCGTATGTGTTAATTACCTTTCTATTAGCTCTTGCTGCTAATAATGCTGCTTCATTTAAAAGATTTTCAATATCAGCTCCTGAAAAGCCTGGTATTCTTTGAGCAATTTCATCTAGCTTAACTGTTGGTTCAAGATGTTTATTTCTTGCGTGAACCTTTAAAATTGCTTCTCTTCCTCTTACATCTGGATTAGATATTGTAATTTGACGATCAAAGCGTCCTGGTCTTAATAATGCAGGGTCTAATACATCTGGACGGTTTGTTGCTGCCATAACGATAATACCTAAATTACCATTAAAGCCATCCATTTCAACTAGCATTTGGTTAAGTGTTTGTTCACGTTCATCATGTCCTCCACCCATACCAGCACCACGTTGACGACCAACCGCATCAATTTCATCAATAAATATAATACAAGGTGCATTTTGCTTTGCTGTTTTGAACATATCACGAACACGTGAAGCACCAACACCAACAAACATTTCTACGAAATCTGAACCTGCCAATGAGAAAAATGGAACCTTGGCTTCACCGGCA
>JALEQD010000078.1 GCA_022768655.1 Anaeroplasma sp. | reverse complement strand
GTGTTGGACCCTCAAATTGGAATGGTTTTGTACAAATACCAACAGTTAAGCATCCATGTTCTCTTGCAATTCTTGCAATTATAGGGGCAGCACCAGTTCCTGTTCCACCACCCATACCACAAGTGATAAACACCATTTCTGCATCACCAATCATTTCATGTATATCATCCTCACCCTCAAGTGCAGCTGCTCTACCAACATCTGGATTAGCTCCAGCACCCTGACCATGAGTTTTTGTTTTTCCAATTAACAATCTTTTTTTTGCTTTTGATACCTTTAAATCCTGAGCATCTGTATTTACAGCAATAAATTCAACACCTTGAACTTCATTTTCGATCATGTGGTCAATCGCATTTTTACCAGCACCACCGACACCAATAACTTTTATTTTTGTTTTAGCTGATTCAAGCTCATCTAGATCATCAAAAATCATTTCCCACCACTCCTTTAATCGAAAATCTATTCCATAATATTTTACCACATAAAAGGATTACATTTCAACATTTTATAAAGTGAAAATTCGACTTTGTTTAAGTAGATAAAAATATATTGAAAATTTATTTTTTTATTTGAAATATATTAATGATGAGATAAAATTTTTTTACTAAGAAACATTCTATTATTTTGTATCTTTTTATTATAATTTTTATGAGTATATTTTATACTTTTTTGGTTCTTTTTCACCTATATAGCAAATATATTTACTCAACAATAGTAATTTCCTTATATAGATTAATTCCAAATTCTAATCTAGCTCTTGTTTGAATTAATTCAACAAGGCTTAGTATATCACTAGATTTTGCATTACCTAAATTAATTATAAAATTAGAATGCTTCGAGCTTATTGCTGCATCTCCTATTTGAAAACCTCTTAAATGAAGCGCATCTACTATTTTCCATGCAGGAACAAGTGGATTATTTTTAAAAACTGAACCCATGCTTTTACTTTCAATAGGCTGTGCTTGCATTTTATCCTTTTTATTTTTCTCTAGCTTAGTAGTGGTTTTTATATCTATAACATTTATACCAGCCTCAATAACTATACCATTAATATAATGGAAAATACTACTTCTATAACCAAAAGCACACATTGTTTTAGAAATTTGGACTATTTTTCCATCTGTATCTATATATTTTACATATTTAATATGATTTCCAATATTGTCATTATATGCACCGCTATTATTATAAATTGCACCGCCAACTAAACCAGGAATGCCACCCAAAAAAGACAAGTCTCCTTTATTTTCCCGAGCCAAATCATATGCAAGCCTTGTTGTGGGATAAAATGCACTTACTATGCACAAATCATTTTCAATTTTATAATTAAAACTTAATTTTTTTACAACAATAACAACACCAATGAAATTATAATCACATGCTAAAACATTACTTCCATTTCCCAATATAAAATATTTGATATTATTTTTATTTATAAATGCAAATGCTTTACTTAAAGACTCTATATCCTTAGGATAATAAGTATATTCAATTTTACCACCACAGCCAATTGTTGTTAAATTCTTAAATAATTCATCCTCTTTAATATCTCCTAAATCATTTAATAAAACATATTCCTTAAAGTTCATTTTTTTCCTCCAA
Organism: Anaeroplasma sp.; assembly: GCA_022768655.1. GTDB lineage: Bacteria > Bacillota_I > Bacilli_A > Acholeplasmatales > Anaeroplasmataceae > Anaeroplasma. The sequence continues at coordinate 30,038 of JALEQD010000078.1, read as the reverse complement.
ATAAGAAAGTATTATTTCTGTAGAATTATTTTTTATAAGCTTTTTCTGAGATGAAATCATATTTACTCTAATTGAATCATTAAATATTATTTTTTTAACATATTCATTTATTAAACTCATATCATCCTCATAGCATATATAACATGCATTATTGCTTTTAAAATATTGTGCATTGATTACCTGATGATTTTTTTTAGTATTTAATGATGGAATACAAATCCAAGGTATTCCCATTGTCATTATTTCATATGAGGTTGAAGCACCAGCTCTTGAAATAATACTTTTAGCTTTATTCATATAAGTATATATATCATTTGTGTAATTAATAACCTCTAATTCTTTATATTTTTTATATTTTTCATAATACCTTCCAGCAATAAGACATACCTTATATTTTTTTGATAAAGAAACTGCAATCTCACATAAAATAATTGAACCTAAAGAACCTCCTATAACTAATACATCATATTCTTTAATATTATTTCCTTTCATAATTCTTCTAATAGGTATTCCAGTACATACGCTTTTGTTTTTCTTAAAGGTATCAAATGCTGTAAATAACTTTTTACAAAAAGGATAAAATAAAATATTTGTATTTCCCATAATACAATTTTCTTCAATTAAATATAATGGTATTTTATGTAAAATTGCATATAAGCATAGCTTAGAAGAAACATAGCCTCCTGTAGTTATTGCTTTATCTATTTTATATTTCTTTAATTTTCTACATAAATCATTATATTCTTTTAAAAAATTAATAATCCCTTTTTTCTTAATATCAATCCCCAAAAATAAAATATCATTTTCAATACATGCCTTTTCCTCTAAATTATTTGTTCCACCAATATAAATTGATTTCTCATTTGAGCTTAATATTAATGAAATTAATGGCATTATATGCCCACCTGTTTTACCTCCTGAATATGCAATCACACTATCACCATGAAAAAATATGCAAAAAAAAGGACCAAAATGACTAAATCACTTTGATCCTATTAATTATTAATCCTCTTCTAAGCTATTATGAGCTTCAATTTCTTCTTCACTAGCATCCCTAATTTCAACCTTTGCAAGACTAACACGACGATCTATTACCTCATAAATTGAAATCGTAAGAACCTTTGCATAATCAATATATTCTTCTGTTTCTTCATCCATCATCGTATATATTGCTAAATAATCAAAAGAAAAACCAACAGTAGGAATACTTTCGCATTTTGCGAACAACCAACCAGAAATCTTACTTGGCACATCCTCAGGACAATTACCTATATTTAGCTTCTCAAATAGATCCTCAACATATAATTCAGCATCTACAATATAGCTTCCGTCCTCTTGCTTAGCAAACTCTAAATCATGATCACCTGGAATATCATGCTCATCATAAATTTCTCCAACTAATTCCTCTAAAGCATCCTCCATTGTAACAAGACCTAATACATCACCATATTCTCCACTTACAATAGCAAGATGTGTTTTAGCTGCTTGTAGCTCGGAAATTAATGCATCAACCTTCATCGCACCTGATACGAATTTAACAGGACGCATTGATTTTCTCCAAGACATTTTTGGATTTTTTATTAAATTAGGGAAAAAATCACGTTCATATAAAACACCTACAATGTGATCCTTATCTCCTTTAAAAACTGGAATTCTTGAATATGGATTGTCCATCATAAAGCTTTTAACCTGGTCAAGAGTAGAATTATAATCTAATGCTTCCATTTTAATTCTAGGAACCATTATATCCTCTACAGTTCTATCATTTAGATCAAAAACATTACGAATAAGGCTTGCCTCATCATTTTCAATTGCGCCTTCTTCTTCCATTGTATCAAGTAATACACCAAGCTCATCTTCATCAATTGACTTCTTTTCATCCTTATTTTTAGATATTATTTTTTGGAATCCATAAAATAATAATGTTAATGGATAAAAAATAATAGAAAATAAATAAACAATATAAGCAACTGAAATAGCTACAGACTCAGGGTGCTGCTTTGCAATCATTTTAGGTATTATTTCACCAAATATCAATAATACTAAAGTAATAACGAATGTTGATATTAATGAAACCCAAGCTTCATTTATACCTAAATATATAAAGAATGTAACTGAAATAGTAGAAAGTGCAACATTTACCATATTATTTCCTATTAATAGGGTAATTAATACCTTTTCAAATTTTTCAGAAAGCTGAAGTGCCTTTTTAGCTCCCCTTTTTCTATCCTCTACAGCCACTCTAAGCTTCGCTTCACCAACTGATGAGAATGCAGTCTCACTCATAGAAAAAAATGAAGACAATGCTATTAATACTAGCATTAATATAAAAATTCCAACATTAAACACAGGCTCAGTAGTTCCTGAAGCCAAGATGATCGATTGTATGTCCAATTCTCTACGCTCCTAAATTTAAGCTCTACTTGAATATTTTCCAGTTTCAGTGTTTAAAACGATATCATCGCCTAATTCAATGAACATTGGAACCTTAACAAGTAGACCAGTTTCAACATATGCATCCTTTAATGCACTTGTTTTTGTATCGCCTCTAACCGCAGGCTCACATTGTGTTACCTTTAATGTAACCTTATCAGGTAAGCTTACTCCCAAAATTTCACCCTCGTAAATTGTAATGGAAACATTCATGCCCTCAAGCATAAAATTTTTTTCCCATTCTAATCTTTCACAAGGAATATCAATTTGTTCGTAAGTTTCACTATCCATAAATGTATAGCTATCACCAGATGAATAAATATATTGCATATCTCTTTTATCAATATAGCATCTTTTAAATGATGAATCAGAGCCCTTTAATGCCGTTTCAGTAACAGTCCCTGTTCTTACATCCTTCATTTTTACACGTACATACGCAACCTTGTTTTGTAAAACATGCATAAATTCAAGAATCTGCATTAATTTACCATCATATTCTATAACAATACCTTTTTTTAAATCATTTACACCAATCATTACTTTTACTCCATAATATATATAATAAATGTATGATTTTTAATTATAGCATATTATTTATGATTTTTCAAATATTTTATAGCATTGACATAGCTTCCTTCAAACTCACCACTAAAGCATACATCACAAACATCTCTTACAAAATTAATTCTTCTAAAATCCTCTCTATTATCAACCTTAGATAAATGAACCTCTATTTTTATACCTGTAAACATCTCTAATGCATCATGAATTGCTACAGATGTATGTGTATATGCTGCAGGATTGATAATTATTGCATCATAATTTAATGATTCCTGGATTTTTGTAACTAAATCACCTTCATAATTTGATTGGTAAAATTCTAGCTCTAATTTATCTCCTGCTTCTTTTTTCATTAATTCATTTATTTGATTTAATGTTAATGAGCCATAATGCTCCTTAGGTCTTTTTCCTAGCATATTTAAATTTGGTCCATTAAGCACTAATACCCTAATCATAATCCCAATTCCTTTCTAATATCTTTAATTGTGGCTTCAATTTCTTCATTTTCAACAACAATATCAGAAAAAAATTCATATAAATATTTGCGTTCATTATATAAATCTTCCACTGTATATTTTTTTAGAAGTGGTCTTTCTATTGATGAGGTAGCCAAATGCTTCTTTATATTTTCAATAGAGGTATTAATATATATGCATTTTCCATTCATTTTAGATTTGTTGTTCTTGTTTTTTATCACACCACCACCAGTTGCGATAATAACATCATCCATACTATTAAATTCGTCTAAAACATTTGCCTCTAATGCTCTAAAATAATCCTCACCATATAGATCAAATATTTCATCAATAAACATACAAGCCTTTTGTTCGATATAATTATCCATATCAATAAACTGATATCCAATTCTATTAGAAAGAAGCTTCCCTATTGTAGATTTACCACAACCAGGCATACCTATTAAATATAATCTCACTTAGACAACCACCCTTCTATATCATTTTTAATAATACTTATAGTATTAGTAATATTATTAATATCCACATTATAAAAATGACTATCCATTTGATTTCTAAACCATGTTTCCTGTCTTTTTGCTAAATGTCTTGTATTCTTTTTTATTTCCTCTATTACTGAATCTAGCTCTATTAATCCTTCAAAATAGGGAATAAATTCTTGGTATCCTATCGCATGAGGATAAATGCCATCATCATATAAGGCTTTAACCTCTTTTTCTAATCCATCTTTAATCATTATATCTACTCTTTCATTTATTCTTTCATATAATTTTTCTCTAGGCATAGAAAGATAACAAATATAATAATCATACATTTTTTCATTCTTTTTATTGAATGAATGAATAGAAATATCTAATTCTTCTAAAACCTCTAGAGCCCTTAATACTCTTTTTCTATTATTAGGATGAAGCTTATTTTTATCAATATTTGGATCCTTTGAAATCAAAAGCTCATACAATTCATTATTAGAATAATTTGCATATTTTTTTTCAAAATCAAAATCTCTATTTTTTGCATTAAATTCATAATTAAATAAAACGCTTTGAATATAAAGGCCAGTACCACCACATATTAAAGAAAGTTCATTTTTATCAATAATACTCCTTGCATCCTTTTGAAAATCACAAACACTATATTGATCAAGTGGATTTCTAGCATCAATTAAATGATGAGTAACACCCTGCATTTCAGATACAGTTGGCTTTGCACTACCAATGTCAAGCCTTTTATAGACTGCAACACTATCTCCACTAATTATTTCACAATTAAAATGTTTAGCAAGCTCAATCGATATTTTTGTTTTACCTACCGCAGTAGGTCCAACAACAACAATAACCTTTTTCACTATTTTTGGATCCTTTCAAACATTTTTTCAATATCCTTTAATGAAAGCTTAATGATTGTTGGTCTTCCATGAGGACAAGTATAAGGATTTTCACATAATTCTAAATCTGAAAGTAAAGCTTTTACCTCATCGTTATTTATTCTATGATTTGCCTTTATTGAGGCTTTACAAGCAATAGATTTTGCAATATGGTCTCTAAAGAACATAATATCAATTTTCTTATTATCAATTAATAAGGTAATAATATCATTTACTACAGATGATAAATTATCTAGTTTAATCCAAAGAGGAACCTCTCTTACAACAAAATCTCTTTGACCAATTTGTTCAAGCCTAAATCCAATTTCTAAAAAGCTATTGATGTTTTGTTCTACATATAAAGCTTCCTCTTTAGTAAAAGATAATACATCTGGAACTAAAAGCTCTGTTGTTGGCTGATTTTTCAAAGCTAATATTTTATAATACTTCTCATAGTTTATTCTTTCCTGAGCTGCATGCTGATCAACCATAAGCATTCCCTCTTGATTTTGAAATATTAAATATGTACCAAATATTTGTCCAACATATTCCATATAAGGTATTTTTTTAGAAGCTGGCTTTATATTTTCTTCTTTGTTTTTTTCATCTATTATAGCTTTATCATTAAAATCAGTTATATTTTTTCTATCAACTGAAATATTAGCACTATTATCATTATTAATTATCTCAGATGATTTTGTTAATAAATCACCTGATTCTTCTTTAGAACAAACATAAGTAGTTTTTTCTTCGCCAAAAGAAAAAGAAGAATTAAATATAGAAACCTTATCATATTTTGGATTATTATTATGCTCTATTATTCTAGAAGGAATATGAGTATTTTCCTCTAAGCATTTTTTTATGTTTGTTTTTAATATCCTACAAATTTCTTCCTCATCTGAAATTTTTATTTCAGTTTTTTGTGGATGAACATTAACATCAACTAATGTAGAATCAATTTCAAAATATAAAACTCCTATAGGATATTTACCAATTGGCAAATACGTATTAAAACCTTCTATAACAGCATTTGTAATATTATAATTTTTTACATATCTACCATTACAAATCATTGTTATTTCAAGCTTATTAGATCTATATATACAAGGCTTAACTAATACAAGCTTGACACTATAGCCATCCTCTGTATAGGAATGTATCATAACATTTTTACAAGCTTCTATGCCATATAGCTCACCAATCAATGTTTTTTCATCCTTACTTCCTGTTGTTTGAAAAACTGTTTTTTCATCTGATATTACAGTAAAACGAATACTAGGATGCGCAAGTGCGATTCTATCAACCCAAAACATAATTGATGCTAATTCACTTTTAGCTGATTTCAAATATTTTAATCTTGCTGGAGTATTAAAAAATAAATTATTTACTATAACAGTAGTTCCTTTATTAGAATGTGTTACTCCTTCATTTTGCTTAACACCTGATTTATATGTACATTGATAACCAGATAGGCCAGTTTGAGAGGAAATAATTTGCATAGTTGAAACACTAGCAATTGAAGAAATTGCTTCACCTCTAAAGCCTAATGTATTAATTCTAAATAAATCATATTCTGTTTTAATTTTTGATGTGGCATGTGGCATAAATGCTAATAAAACATCATCCTTATCCATACCATCACCATCATCAACAACCTTAATTAAATCTATTCCACCATTAGATAAAATAATTTTTATATTTGTTGAATTTGCATCTATTGAGTTTTCAACAAGCTCCTTTACTACATTACTTGGTCGTTCAACAACCTCTCCTGCAGCAATCATATTAGCAAGATGCAAACTCATTTTGGCTATCTTACCCATTATTTCATCTCCTTAAGCTCATATAAAATATTTAATGCCTCAATAGGAGATATTCTATTTACATCAATCTCATCAAGTCTATTCTTTATTTTAATTGATATATTTTCTTCTTTAACTTCTTCCTTAGAATCATATTCTAAAAAATTAAATAGGTCTAAATTTACACCCTTATGACTATTAGAATCTTCTTCTAAGCATGCCAATATATTTTTACTTCTTTCAATTAATGATTTTGGTAAGCCAGCAAGTGAAGCAACATTAATACCGTAGCTTTTGTCTGTTGGCCCATCAATTACTTTATGTAAAAATGCTACCTTCCCTTTTTCTTCCTTTGCCTCAACATGAACATTTTTTAATCTTTTTAGCTTTGAATCTAGCTGTGTAAGCTCATGATAATGTGTTGAAAATAAGGTAATACAGCCAACACGCTCATGTAAATATTCTAATATCGCTTGAGCAAGCGCCATTCCGTCAAATGTGGCAGTACCTCTACCAATTTCATCAAATAATACTAAGCTATTTTTTGTTGCATTAGAAATAGCATAATTAGCCTCTATCATTTCAACCATAAACGTAGATTGTCCAGAAACTAAATCATCTGATGCACCAATTCTAGTGAAAATCTGGTCAAAAATCATCAAATCAGCTGATTTTGCTGGAACGAATGAACCAATTTGTGCCATAACAACAATACAAGCAAGCATCCTCATGTATGTTGATTTTCCACTCATATTTGGTCCAGTTATAAGCATCATGTTATATTTATTTATTACAACATCATTAACAATATAATTATCATCAATTAATGTTTCTAAAACTGGATGACGTCCATCTACAATATTAACCTCTTTTTTGTTATTAAATGTTGGTCTAACATAATTATATTTAATTGATACATCAGATAATGATATAAAGCAATCTATCATAGAAATATTATCTGCTAATTCTTGTAATGATGATATATATTTAGCACATTCAGCCCTAAGTGCAGTAAATATTTCATATTCAATTGATTCAATTTGATCCTTAGCATTTAAGACAATTTGCTCATAATGCTTAAGCTCAGGTGTAATGAAGCGTTCACTATTTGCTAGAGTCGCTCTACGCTCATATTCACAATCTATAGGTAAGTCCTTTATTGCACCCTTTGATACCTCAATAAAATAGCCTGTAACTCTATTAAATCCAACCTTTAATGTTTTAATTCCCGTTTTTTCCTTTTGGGTAGCTTCATAATTCATTATCCAGTTTTTACTGTTAGCTGAAATGCTTTTTATTTCATCTAGCTTATCATTAAAGCCATCTAAAATCATTCCACCTTCCTTTACAGATAGAGGTGGATTTTCAACTAAGGCTTTATCTAAAAGCGCAAAAAGCTCACTATGAGGATTCATACTATTAGCTAAGCTTTTAGCACTATCAATATTTAAGCTATTAATATGCTCAATAACCTCTGGAATATTTTTTAAGCTTCTTCTTAACCAAACTAGATCCTTTGCATTTGCACTACCAGAAGAAATTCTTCCTATAATTCTTTCAAGATCATATACATCCTTAAAAAATGTCTTTATTTCTTCTTTAACAATAAAATTATTATTAAATGCCTCAACAAAATCTAATCTTTGATTAATTTCATTCAAATCAATTAATGGCTTATCAATCCATTTATGCATTAATCTTGAGCCCATTGCAGTTTGACATTTATCTAAATGCCATAATAATGAACCACTCTTATTATTAAATCTTAATGTTTCACATAGTTCTAAATTTTTCTTTGTAAATGCATCTAAATGTAAATACTTATTTGAAATATAAAGCTTAACCTTTTTAAAATGAGTTGGCATCTTCTTTTGTGTATTAACATAATAACTAATAATCATTCCAACTGCACCATGATAGCAAGGCTCAATATCAGATACTATTGATTTTAATTCATCTGGTATTTCATGTGAATTTTCAATTGATACTAAAATTTCATTTGTATTAACAAATTCATTAAATAGCTTATTATTAAAATCCTCAGAAATAATTACTTCCTTTATGTGTAAAGCAAGTATTTCGTTTGCTAATAAATCAAAACTTTTAAATGAAGATATATACCCTTCACCAGTTGTTATATCTGAATAGCATAAAATATATTCTCTTTTAAAATAAATAATTGATGCTATATAATTATTCTCCTTATCCTTAAGTCCAGAATCTATTGTACCAGGAGTAACAATCTTTATTACTCCTCTTTTAACTAGACCTAAAGCTTCCTTAGGATCTTCTATTTGTTCTACTATCGCAACCTTATAACCACGACTAACAAGCTTTTCTATATATGAATCAGCAGCATGAAAAGGCACTCCACACATAGGAATGCGCTCCTCTACTCCTGCATCTTTGCCAGTAAGTGCTAATTCTAATTCACGTGAACCAGTATAAGCATCATCAAAAAACATTTCATAAAAGTCACCAACTCTATAAAATATTATCATATCATTATACTGTTCTTTAATATCCAAATATTGCTCTATCATTGGGGTATATTTTACTTCTCTACCCATACTTTCACCCACTATTTTAAAAGTAAGAAAATCAATATTACTATAACTATTAGTAATGAAATTACTCCTACACTAATTAATACTTTCTTTACTCCATTTTTTTCATATTTTGCTAATTTCTCATTGCCAAATAAATCATTTTCAATAACTTCATCCATCGGAAGAACATTTTCCTTAGGTAATCTAACTGTTTGGATAGCATCATTTTTCTTAAAACTAGAAATCATTTTACTATCTGATACAGTTTTAGTTGTTTGAACTAATGTAACTATTTCTTCTTTATTATTAATTTCTTCTTTATTAGTAGTAATTGCCTTAGGCTCTGTTTTTACTACCTCTACCTTCTTTTCTTTTATAGCCTCTATCGGTTCAACCTTTTTTGTTTCTTCCTCATATGGCTCATATTCATTAACATATTCTAAAGATTCTTTATATTCTTTAAAAAGCTTTCTAGCTTCAATAAGCTCTTTAGATAAAAATTCTTCCCCTGAAGCATCAACAACATAGCTCGTTTCAGTTAAATCTTCAGTTATTCCATCATGAGTAGAAATTACTGATTGATTATTATCTTCTATATCCTCTTCATTAGGATTATTATTCTCTTCCTCTACTATTTTACTTTCAGGCTTTTTAACAATAATCTTATACTCTTTAGGACTATTGTCTTCTTCCTTTTCCTCTTCCACAACAGACTCTTCTTCACCATTATAAATTGGTACAAATTCATCATCTTCTTCACCAGGATAATGAATTATTCTTTTTGAATCATCCTTTTTGAAACCATTAATTAAACTATAATCAATTGTAATATCTAAAGGCTCAAATTCATTGGGATAATCGATTTTATTTATACTTGTCGTTAAAATCTTATATTTTGACAATGAATAAAATAAATATGTAACCAATTCATTTTTAGTTAAATTAGAAGACATGCCAATCTCATTATCTTTGCAATACTTATTTAATCCTGCAACAGTCATACTCTCTAATTCTTCTTTATTTATTGTGATATTTTTTTCAGAAGCTACATCTATTATGTATTCTATCAATTCACTTTTTTTCAAATTTGTTGGTATTGTTAATCCATATTTTGCACCAAGCTCAATTATTTCCTGACTTGATGATGAGTTAGTTAATAAATCCTTAAGCTTATTAATTTCTTGTCCATCAAATGTATTTTCTTGTTCTTGACACATATTGGAAATATATGAAAAATATTTATCAATGCTTCCAACAGAAAGCTTTCTTAACTGTTTTAAATAGCTTACTTCAGAATCTTGTAGATTTAATCCAACATGATTCATTATTATTAATTTAAATAAATTTATTCTATAATTTTTAAAATCATCATCTGTAGCAATTGATTTAAATAAATTAAATAATTGAATTTCTGAAAATTCATTATAATATTTCAATCTTTGAAATTGTGCATTTGACAATTCAGAGGCATGAATAGTTTTTAGTTTTTCGTTTAAAACAGAATATAAAGCAAGACAGTTCATTCTCCTTGGAATTAAAATTCCACGATTTGAAAAAAGACCAAATACCTGTTCCCCACTAAGTCCAGATAATCTTTTTGCTAACATATCTAGTTTTTCAGTTCTTCCAAAAATAGTAACTGTGTTTTTTTCACTATTGTATTCCATTATACTCACGCTCCAAAAATATATCAATTATATTATAATATAATATGTTTTTTAAAAAAACTAAATTTTTTGAAAAAATAAACTTTATTTAAAAATAATTACAAAAAAATATAAGACAGTAATTTTTCACTGTCTTATCATTTCTTTGTTTTAATAATTTACATGCTTATTAAGACTTTAATGGATTAAAAGAATATAATCTATAAGGCTTACCATTTGGATAACTATCTACACTATAGGATACGTATACTTTTTCTCCATTATAATCTGAAATATTAATTGAATTATAATTTCTGTCAATTGTTATTCTTGAAAATATAGTAGTAAAATAGCTAATGGCTTTAATAGTATTATCTTCATTTCTTTCAATTTGACTTTCATCGATTTCTACAACTATAGCTCTTGTATATTTTACATCACTATCATCAGTTAAAATAAGTGATCTCATAGCATCCGCTTTCAAGTCATTTTCACCTGTTACTACTTTTCTTTTGAATACATATTCAAATTTATCTCCAGCAATAAAGAATGAAGGTATTAAATCACAGGTAGATGAAGAATCTATACAATATTCATTAAAATGTGGAAAGCTTACTGTATTATTATCATTAAAAACGCCTGTGTCATCATATAAACAATTAGCATTTATTGTTACAACTTCATATTCAACATTTTCTTTAGGATTTTCGTCTATATTTCCATTATTAGTATTATTACATGAAGCTAAAATAATTGTGCCTATAAAAATAATAAATAAATATAATATTTTTTTCATATAAATAATTCCTCCTCATATTATGATGTAATTCAATAGTAAAAATTAATGGTAACTGGTCTAATTTTACAAGAATATGATGTTTCAAATTCACCATTATTATGCACACTAGCAACTATAATACCAATTTGAGATGAATAGAACCAATTAATGTTAATAAAAAGGCAATGTTTGAAATATTATTATTCTTAATTTTCACCATAATTACTCTTCTACTTATATTTATATTTTAATGATTTAATTAAAAATCTATTTCCTATTCCAACTGTTCCAGTAGATCTAAGCATAAACATAGAATTTATATTATCTATTTTTATTGATAATTCATCTATATTATCTTTAAATGATAATATAAATTTTAATTCATTATTTTTATATATTGCCTGTAAATGACAATCAGTTAAATAATTTTTAGTTAATAGCTTATCAGAAATTTTTTTATTATATCCATTAATATATTCTCTTATAGACATTTCAACTGCCTTTGTAGTAGATGCTGCTCTTTCTAATCTTATGGCAATACCTGAATGAGTAGCAATATCATAATTAATATATAACTCTAAATATTGTCCATTAGCACTACCAAAGCCTTCACCAGATGACTTTTCTACTGCCAAATTTATATCTAATTCAAAGGAATTAACCTTCTTTTTGATTGGGTAAATTAAAGAAGCACCTCTAGAATTATATAATAATCCCTCAATTCCTTTAGCATTATCTGTACCATATGAATAAATAAATGGTAATTCATTTTCAATTATATTAAACCTAACAAAATTAGGGCATTCATCACCTAAATATAAAGGCTGTATATGCTTCATATATAAATGATTAGTTGAATTTAATTCATATCCCTTAAATGAATCAATAATCAATTCATTTTTTATATCATTATTATTAATTATCCTAGTTACTATTTTATTTCCTTTAATTAATTTAGAATCTGATGCTTGATAATAAGGAATTAAGGAATATGATTTATTAATATCTGTTTGATATAAATTAATAAATTGATTCTTATGAATTTTATATAATAAATTATTATCTTGATAAACCTCTACATATGATTTATCGTAAATATCATTATTTTCAAATATTTCATAATCTATAAATAGCTTAGAGTCTTTTATTTCATATGTTAATTCCTTTATTATGGTTGGATTATTAAGTTTAATACCAATTACATTAAAATAATACCTATTAACAATAAAATCCTTTTTTAGTTCAACATAGCATTCCTTATCATTACCTATAATATTAGATGTAATAATAATATTATCATTATTCTTTTTATATAATAAATCATTAGAAATATTAATACTATCATAGGCATCTATTTTTAATATTAATTCTTTATCTAATATTCTATCTCCACAAATATCAATAGATAATGAATCTATTTGATGATTTCTTATTTTCATACAGTCATCCTCTTTTAAATATATTAAGGATTCTTTATAGCAATTAATATTAATATTTGTATTATATAAATAATATCTTGATTCTCTTTTAGGCTCTATTTCAAATGATATAGCATCTAGCTTAGTATTAAATTTGCAATCAATAAAGCATAAATTACCGCCTCTTTTAGTAAATGAAAATTCATTAACACTTTCATCTATATTAAATATTACATTATCATATACAGCTAGCTTATCTGTAGACCATACTGGATATGGGCCTAGATTTTTTACTATACAATTTGTCATATATGATTTTTTAGCATGAGGTAGGAAATCATTATTACCTTGAATATAGCAGTTATTAAATATAGATAAATCTACATTTCTCATTGTTAATGTATCTAATACTGAATAAAAGCTAGAATTATTAACCTCTAATTTTTTACAATTCCAAGCACCAAATGCGTATGCCTGTGTTATAGTATTTGATACCTTCTTATATTTAATTCCATTATATTCGTAATCTATATTACATCCATTAACAAATGTAATGTTATTTATTAATATTTCCTCTGCCTCTAATAATATAGTGTGAGCAAGGCTAGAAGGCTGATTTTCCTTTGGATGTGAATTAATCATATGACCCTTATTATCATAAATAATTACGTTATCGATTCCTTCTAATATTATTTTTTTAGCTTTAATGTGTAGTGTGTCTATGTCACTACAGCCTGATATATAAAAGCCAGGATTAAAAAGTATATGTAATTCATCTCCACTAATATTTTCAAATATTTCTCTTAGTGTTTTATTGTTAGGATTTATTGTGTATTTATTCATAGTATAGTCTCCTAGATAATTTATTAAATTATATCATAAAAAATAGTATGTCAAAAGTTTAAAATCTTTTAGCCATTCTTCAGAGAGGGCTTTACCCTCTTTTCTTTTTGGTGTAAAATCATATTGAGGTATTTGTATGAGCTCTATAGTAACTGATTTTTTTATAGAAATTAAATCTAAACTTATTATGTTCATGCTAAACAGTCCTATCTTCAAAATAGACTTTTAATTGCTGCTAAATGTGGTAAACCAAGCTTTGTACCACTAGATATTTGGAAAAAGAAAAACAAATATAAAAGATAATAAATTAACTGAATAACTTCTCCTAGGCAAATCCTATGCCTAGGATTTTTCAGTTTATATGAAATGTTTTATGCTAAATATACAATTTCCTAATAAACAAAAAAATATAAGACAGTAATTACACTGTCTTATCACTATTTATCCTTGATAAAATCCTCATTGACCTCAATATCTAAATCATCGATATCTTCATCTTTTAAATCCTCTTGATTAAATACTGTTACTTGCATTTTAGTTTCGCCTATTACCTCAGCTAAAATTTCAAATTCTAATTCTAGATGAATTACATCATCAACAATTTTAGCCTGTGTAACAGTAGGATGTTTTAAAATTTTTGCTAAAATATCATCGCTATTTTTCATATAATCATTAACAATCTTTTTAACTTTTATATCTTTATGATATTTTACATTTTCTCTTAATACATCAGTCTTAGTATTTTCTTCAGTAGAATACCAAATATTCACTTCAAATGTACCATCAATATCAACTACTTTATCATTTCTTGATGCTTCAAATTCATGATTAATGATCCAACAGCCTAAAATAGAATATGGGTGGGCAGTAGTATGCAATTCGTGAGAAATATGCATAATTTTCTTTCCTTTTGCCACTACTGCCTTGGTAACTATTTCACGGACTTCATTCATATACATACCTCCCTACCTCTAGTATATGAAAATAAATAGCAATTAGTTCTATTGAAAATAAAACAATCAATTAATAAAAGAAAAACCATATTTCTATGGTCTTTCAAGTGTAAAAGTAAATAGCATTAAATATTATCTACAATTCCAATAAATAATGGTACTCCATAAGAATCTGATAATATATATCCAAAGCTTCTATCAATAACAAGCTCAATTGTTTTTTTCATTGAAGTAGCTCCCTCTCCTACTAACATTGTTACTGCTGCTCCTTCAATTCCTTTATTATTAACCTTTAGCTTTGACATTTGAATTAAATTTGATACATATGCCTTTTCTTCAAACAACTTATAATCATTTGTTAATTGAAATAATGATTTAATTCCTAACTGTGATAATTCATCTTTTAAATCATCACTATAACTACTCTCAAATTCAGGGAATACAGGATAAGTATAAGTCTCATCATCTTTATAGTAATCCGTACTATCTAAACCTAATATAGTGTTAAGATTATCTTCATTCATAATAGTATATATATTTTTATTATCATTTGGAAGTATAAATGTTAGTTTTAAATTATTACTTGTTTTTTGATAAAAACAAGAATAATCTTCTCCAATATAAGGTGTTCCTAGATAAGGCTTACCAACTAGGAATTTTTTACTTTTTTTTGTATTGTTATAATTTTTAAACTCATAATCATTTTTTGTATATTCTAAACCTGTTTCATTCCATAAATCTGATACATATAAAGAATTAATTAGCATAAATATTGTTTCTTCTGGAATTTGTAGATCAGGTTTAATTAAACCATTTGTATTATCACTAATATAATTACATATATGATTAGATGTATTCTTATTTGAATAATCTACAACAAAAGATGATGCATTAAAATAATTATATAAATCATTTAAGCTCTCTTTATTGTAATTAATGCTATTAGAAATCCAAATAGAATTAACTAATGTCTCCTTATAACATATCTCATTATTATATAGCTTTTCTTTCATCGATAATCCATATAAAGCATTTGTATAATTCAATATATCAATATAGTCAATATTTAAAAAATCTAATATTTCCTTTTGTGTATTACCATCTGTAATAGTTGAAGTCATTGCCAAATTCATATATAAGGAAAGTGGTGATATAATATCAACATCTTCATTTAAAATTTTGGCTGAAGCTTTTGCAGAAAAACTATTTATTTTTTTTACAAATAAACCATATTCCTCTTTTGAAATATTATAATCAGATAATTTTTTATTTATTATTTCATCAGAAGTATAAATAGTATTAACCTCTACTGATTTAACACCACATGCAGACAAAAACAACAAAATAATTAAAGTAGTGAATAAGATTATTTTATTAAATTTTTTCATATTAACCTCCAAATTATTTATTATATTTTAATAATATCACTTATATTAACGATTAAAAATGTAATTTTTTAAGATAATATTAAAATATTATTTTTTTATAAGTTGGTTTTGAACATTATTTCAATATAGCAGTAATTTGAGTAAGAACAACAAATATTCCATGAAAAACACTTTTTGTCACGAAATTCAATAATAATAAAAACAAAATTATAACTGATTACTTTCATAATATTGTTAAAATTGTTATAATAAATATAGGAGGTTTTGAATATGAAAGCTTTAGCAATAATATTTGATGGATTTGAGGAATGCGAGGCTGTTTCGCCATTTGCTTTACTTAGAAGAGCTAATATAGAATTAACAATTACCTCAGATAAAAATACAGTAGTTGGTTCTCATAATATTTCATTAACAAATATTTGTAATATTAATGAGATAGATTATAAGGAATATGATTGTTTAATCATTCCTGGTGGAGCTCACTATAAAACATTAAAATCTAATACATTAGTACATAAAATAATTAAATATTTTATGGACAACAATAAAATAGTATCAGCAATATGCGCTGCCCCAACAATAATTGGAATGCTGGGATATTTAAAAGATAGAAATTATACTTGCTTTACTGCAATGAATGATGATTTTGGTGGAAATTATATAGAAACTGGAGTAGTTGTAGATGGTAATTTAATAACTGCTAGAAGTGTAGCATACGCTATTGATTTTGGTTATGCAATCATTGAAAAAATGATGGGATTAGAAAAATTAAATGAAGTATTAGAAAAAATATATTATGAAAAATAAACTACCTATCAAATTTATCACATGGTACCAAGATAAAATATCAGCTAATACTGAGCCAAGGTGTAGATATTACCCAACCTGTAGTAATTATGCTAAAGAATGCTATCAAAAATTTAATTTTTTTAAAGCATCCTTTTTAACAACAAAAAGACTATTAAGATGTAATAGATTTCACAAATGTGGCTATGATCCAGTCCCATTAACAAAAGAAGAAAAACTTAATTTAGAAAAAGAAAATACAGCAGATAAGAATATTGAATAATTCTATCTGCTGTATTTTTATATCTTAATATTTTTTAACATTGAACCAATATCTATATTACTTAATACATTAGGTATTGATTCAACAATTGAATCCTTTACTGTCTTTTCCTCAAATGTAATTATATCTACATTTCCATTATGAGATTTCAATATACATATTGGAGTAACACTTATACTTCCACTATCTCCATCTCCTGAATTATCCTTTAAATCTGTTTTTAGGTTTAAAAATGTTATTTTTACCTTATAAACAGGAATAATATACAATCCATCTCCTAGTTCTTCTTTTTTACCTAATACAACTCTACCATCTAATATTTTTGACATAAAATCTAATGATTCCAATTTTAATCAGCTCCCAATATATAATAGAACCAAATATCCAAATTTGTGACAATTATTCTATAATTCTAGCTTTATATTATACTTTCTTCCCCAATAATCAATTTGATAAATATATGCAAGCATTGCTGTTTTACGCATCAATTGTCCATACCAAGGTATATCAAACTCTATATCACTATTTACTAGCTTGATAACCTCTTCTATATCAAAAATTTGATATAGAATACTATCTTTATTATCTAAGGCCTTTAAAACAAGATTTTTAACTATTTCATCATATTTTTTTGATTTACTCTTTGGGTAAGGACTTTTCTTTCTTTCTATCACATCAGGAATAACAATATCCTTATATGCATCTCTTAATAGCTTCTTTTCTGTTTTACTTCTATATTTATACTTAAATGGTACATTATATAAAAATTCTACCAAATTCCTATCACAAAAAGGTACTCTAACCTCTAGTGACGCTCCCATAGTCATTCTATCTTTTCTATCAAGTAAATTAGTCATAAAATACTTAGTATTAAGATAAAATAATTCTCTTTGTTTTTTCATAGTAGGTGTATCATCTGGAAGAAATTTAACCTCTTTTATTGCTTCATTATATTCATTTTCAACATATTTTGATAAATTAATCTTATCTTTAATCTTTGGATTCAACAGGCTTTCTCTAAATTCAATATTTCTTATCCACGGAAAATAACATGCTTCCTTTTCTTTTTTATAATACCAAGGATAACCACCAAATATTTCATCAGCACATTCTCCAGATAAAGAAACCTTGTGATCCTTAGCAATTTTAGTTGCCAAATAATACATTGATGAATCAATATCTGTCATTCCTGGGAAATCCTTTAAATCAACAACGTGTGTTAATAATTTTACAACATCATCAGTTGATATTACTTCCATATGATGATTACTCTTAATAGCATTAGACACTTTTAAAGCATATGAATTGTCTCTTTCTATTTCATATGCATTTGCTTTATAATCTGTATCATTATCCTCATAATCTATACTATAAGTATCAAGCTTAGGTATTTGCCTTGCTACTACAGTTGAAATTATTGAAGAATCTAATCCACCAGATAAAAATGTTGATACACCTACATCTGATATTAATTGTCTTTTTATCGCTTTATCTAATAATTCTCTTACTCTTTTTACAGTTTCCTTATAGCTATAATTAAATGGATAGGCTTTAAGCTCATAATACCTATGAATTGTAAATCCTTTACTCTTACTAAATTTTAAATAATGACCTGGCTTTAATTCATAAATATCTTTGAAAACAGTTTTACCCTGTGAATGTGAAGGCCCCATTCCTAACAATTCACATATTCCTGTTCTATCAACAATACTTTCTTCTTTGTAGGATAAAATGCTTTTAATTTCACTTGAAATAATTATATCCTTGTCATAAAAAGAATAATATAAAGGCTTAACTCCAAAAGGGTCTCTTGCCGCAATTACTTCATCCTTATCAATATATACAAATGCAAATATACCATTTAATGAATTAATAATACTTTCATTATATTTTAACAGTAAATTAAATAATAGAAACGTATCACCACAATTATCTAAATTTATTCCATCATTTATTAAATACCTCTTAAGTTCTTCTATATTATATAATTCACCATTATATATTAGATGATGATCATCATTTGACATTGGCTGATGCCCATTTATTAAATCGACAATACTTAATCTTTTATGTCCAAGCATATGTCTATTATTTAATACATATCCCCATTCATCTGGACCTCTATGATTTAGTAATTCACACGATTTTACAAATCTTGGTATATCACTTTCAGTATAAAAGCTACTTTTATATACAATACCACACAATATGAATCAACTCCCTTATTTATACTATGATAAAAAAAGAAAAGAGACACAAATTGTGTCTCATAAATAAGCTATTCATAGCTTTTAGTAATAGATACTGACATATGATCCTTATCTGGATACATTGTACCAGGATTAATATTTAGCAATTCTAATTGCTTCATTATCGAATTTCTATTTACAATAAATACTCTTTGCTTAGTAACAGTATCAAGTGGCATATATTCACCAGTTAAATAATTACATAGTCCAAATAATATGAAGCTTCCACTTTGTGCAATAATCCTTTCATTTATCATGCCAACCTTAACATGACGAGGCTTCAATAAAACCTCAGGAGTAAAGAATGATT
This sequence comes from Anaeroplasma sp., assembly GCA_022768655.1. GTDB lineage: Bacteria > Bacillota_I > Bacilli_A > Acholeplasmatales > Anaeroplasmataceae > Anaeroplasma. Next base: position 10,200 of record JALEQD010000078.1, on the reverse strand, counting down.
CATCAAAAAATGATAATTCATTATGTACCTCTGCAACAAAACGCTTATATGCTAAAGAATTTTTGTATATTGAATCATCTTTTTTCTCAATTGATTCAATGATTTTTTCGTATAATTCTTGCTTATAATTTGTTTCAAGTACTGATAAACATGAAAGTAGGGTAACTGCGTTACTATCAGAATATTTGATGTTTTTTATATCTTCGTTCATAATAATAACTTCACCAACACCATAATTATTGCTTTTATAATTTACTGGTTTATCACAAGCCATATATAAAGCAACGAGAGGATTTGATGTTGTATCAAGCAGCCTAGTTGGCATTTTATAATGCTGCATTGTCGTTAAAATTTCAATATATTTCTTATTTGATAGCTCATTATAAAATTGAGTTTTAAAATCCATATACATAAATGATTCATTATCATAATACTTCTTTTTCCTATATAATGATGGAATAAGCTTATATTTATAAAAATAATGTCCTCTAAAAAAATGCTCCTTATTTCCATAATTATTAGTTATTTCCTCTATAGCTGTAATATAGCTTTGAACAGAACTACACACATAATTACCATTAGGAAGCTTAAAAATACTACCTAAGCATTCTAATATCTCACCACCTGTGAATAATGAAATATTATCATCCAAATTTAAATCATCAAGTGATAATGCATAAACATCAGGATATTTCTCATTAATTGGAAAAAGAAAAGCATACATATACTTATCATTTCTAGCAATTTTTTTAACAGAAATATTACCATTAGGACAAAGATAAATTATATTATTATCAATCCTAATTGAAACACTATCTAGCTCCAATTCTTCCTTTGAGTGTGTAGTAAAAAAATAAAAGCCATATTCCTCTTCATAAAAAAAAGCACCATCAATTAATATATTATTATATGAAATAGTGTATTTGTAATTTTTTAAATTCAACTTTACCACCTCATAAATATTATAACTCATTTATCTATTTTTTTATCTATAATTATTTATCCAAATTTTATCATTTGTTACATAATATGTGATATTTCCTGTATTCTTTGTAATATATACAGTTGAAATTCTATTTAGTCTTTCTACTATTTTATCATCGGGTAAATTATAGCTATTATTTTTGCCAACTGAAATAATAGAATATGAAGGTCTTACGTTTTGTAAAAATTCTATTGAAGAGGATGTATTTGAACCATGATGTCCTACCTTCAATACATCTGATTTTAAATTATTCCCATATTTATCTATTAATGTTTCCTCCTCTTCAATAGTCATATCACCACAAAATAAAAAGCTTATATTGCATATTGTAGCCCTAAGGACTAAGGAATTAGAATTTTTATCATTTAGCATATTTATAGGACCTAATATTTCAAAGCTAGCATCAGATACTTTAAAATTCATTCCACTTTTAACGTTTTGATATTCGTATCCCATTAAAACACTTGCAAATTCCTCATCATATAAAGGTACTAATATATTTTTTACCTTAAAGCGATTAAGTATTTTATCTAAATCCTTATAATGATCAATATCTGAATGTGAAAGAATCAAATAATCTATAACACTAAGACCTCTTGATTTTAAGTAATTATAGCTTCCAAAAGCATCTACTACAATTACTCCTTCATTATTTTTAAGTTCAATAACAGCACTATCGCCCTGTCCAACATCACAAAACGTTACAGTTGTATAAGGTACATAAATTTTAATATTAACTAATAAAACAATATAAACAACAAATGTTAATAATGGAATAAATATTCTTTTCTTTTTCAAATAAAAAATACTAAATACAATTAATAAAGCATAATATACAATAATCATATAAATATTAAATGACATAATTGGAATTGTAATTGCCCTATTTGATATTCCCAATATGTATTCATCTAAAAAAATATAAAAATGACTAAATATAATATCTAAATATGGAATAATTGTAACAATAAAGGAAATAGGAATAACAGTATAAGAAACAATAATTGATAATATTGGTGAAAGAATAATACTAAATAATGAAATTTCATTTGTTATACCAATTACAATTGGAAGTGTTGTAAAAAATATCAGTACATAGCTCTTATAGCTTTTAATTAAAAATGACGAATCTTTAATAAAATCCTTTACATATAATAAAATAAAGCTTACAAGAAAGCTTAATATAAATCCTTTAGAATTTATTTGATATGGATTTATCAATATCATAAAAATAAACGATATTGATAATATATCTAGCTTAGTATACTTTATACTACTTCTATCATTAAGTGTAGCTAAAGCCAAAAACAGTAATGCCCTTAAGCAGGATGGTGGAGCCCCAATAAGCAGTACATAAATTGATATGATTATTAAAGGGATAGTATCCCTATAATATCTAAACACCTTATATAAAAATGATTTTAAAACAGAAAACAAAAGCATTATATGCATTCCACTAATTGCTAAAATATGTGATATTCCTAAAACAGAATAGCCTTCTTTTAAATCTGATTCAAAATCATTTTCAGCAAAAACAATTGCCTTAACGTATTTAAAGGAATTTTCACTTAATTGTAATTGAAGATTATTAATAATCATATCCTTTATCCCTGTTAAAGAAAAAATAGTATTTTTCTTATTTGAGCTTATTTTTCTAGCAATATATTTTATTCCTTTGCTGTAATAATAGCTTTTCATATCAAAATCAGCATCATAAGATTTCATTTCAAATTCATTGATTTGAAATGAAATCTCAATTATATCACCAGCTGAATAATTATGATTATAATCTGTAACCTTTACCTTTACACCATTTGTTAAAATGACGTATGAATTATCATCACATTCACAAATATATGAACTATATTTAGTATTGCTATCTAGCTTTATTAAATTAAACATTGATATTCTTAAAACAATCAATACTATGAAAATAAAAATAGGGAATAAATATTTAGTTTTTTTATAGATAAACAGTAAATATAAAACTAATGCAATAATAAAAATCCAATTTATTATGCAAAAAAGTAAAAGAAGACAAGCAATAAGAAAAAAATGGAAATCATTGGCAAACGGCTTGTTTTTTAATTTTTTCAATAATTTCATCAGATACTCCTAATAAGCTTTTTAGCTCAATAAAGCTTGTTATTTTATTTGTTTTTCTTGCTTCTATTATTTTTTCAGCCCTTTTTTCCCCTATTCCATAAATGGTTACTAAAAGCTCTTTTGGGGCAGTATTAATATTAATTAATGCAGAAGCTCCTTCTATTTGTACATCATCACTATATTTATTTCCTATATCAATAGTATCTAATATAATTTGAGTATCCTTATATAATCTAGTTTTATAATCTGTTGGCATTATTGTATAATCATTTTTTATTAAATTTATTTGATACATTAAATTACCTAATGTCGAACCATATGGTACCTCATAGGTTTGACTATCAACCTTTATTTCTCCAGAGATAGTTACTTTTATATATCTAGTTTCATCTGGATTAATAGTAGCATTTGAATCATCATTAGCAAATATTTTTGGATAAAAAGCAATAATTAATGTGAGTAATACAATAATTATAATAATAAAAATTTCTTTTTTCTTAATCATAAAAAAATATCCTCCTATATAAATAATAGTAAGGATATTACATTTATTTTAAAATTATTTTCATTTTTTTAATATTTATATGAAAAAACTATAGTATCATCCATTCCATAGCATATTATTTCATGCTCATCCCAAATAATATAGCTTCTTTTTGTATTATTTTTGGGAAGAGTAATACTACCAGGATTTATATATAAAGAATTGTCTTTCTTTTCGCATACAGGAATATGAATATGACCATAAAAAACTACTTCAGCATCACCATTATATTCATCTAAATGATGACCATGCTCAAAATGAGCATCCAAATCATTAATTGTTCCGTAGTATGAATCTAAAATTTTGAAATCTAGAACCATTTGATCAACCTCAGCTTCACAATTGCCCTTGATACAAATTATTTTATCTTTATATAGATTTAATTTTTTTATTACCGCTTTTGGTTCATAAAAATTAGGCAAATCATTTCTTGGACCATGATATAAAACATCTCCTAATAAAATAATCTTGTCACATTTTAATGTTTCAAATTTATCAATTAAAAAATCAACTGAATCAATTGCGCCATGAATATCAGAACAAACTAAATATTTCATTTTGTATACCTCGCTAAAATGTTTAAAGCTTTTTTAATGCTTTCAAATTCCTCATCAGATAATTGATCAAATATTGGCCATACAAAATCACGTATATCAACATTAATACTATTTGTAATTGCTTTTGATTTTTCTGTCAAAGAAACATATGCTACTCTTGCATCCTCTTTACTTTGTTCTTTTTTTAAGAAGCCTTTAGAAACTAATCTATTAATTAAAGGAGATATAGTATTTGTAGATTTATGAAGTCTTTTACAAATATCTGTAATTTTTGTCTCATTTGGATTATTAAAAACATCAAGTACAATTACCACTTGAATTGAGGATAAACCATATGGTGCACATAATGTATCACGTACATTTGCAAAATAATCTGATAAAATTTTTATATTATTAATTACTTCTATTCGCTCTTTAATAGTACTATTATTCATATCCTGCTAATCGAAGTATAAATTTCGATTATACCTCCTTGTATATAATTTAATAAATTTTCAAATCTATTATACCAAAAAGAAGAAAAAATAAAAGAAAAAATGTCTAAAATGAAATATTCATTAATAGACATTTTCCTATATTTTAATATTAATTATTATTCAACATCAACGATTTCAAGCTTATTAGCAACAGTCTTAATAATCTTATCGCCAGCTTCAAGGTTTAATTTTTCCTTTGCTTTTGCCATTGCATCATCGATTGTACCTAACACTGCTTGAATGCCCCAAACAATTGATAAAGTACGGCAATCATCAGCATTATCACATGCAAAGAAAATATCTGATGCAGGACGATATTCAGATAAAGCTAAAGCGAAATCAACGCTTCCTGCTGCAACTACAGCTGGTACTTCGAATACGCAAGCTAATGTTGCTACTGCTAAACCAATAGCATCATCCTCATTCTTATCCTCTTTTCCATATACTACATTTTCAATCATTTGTTGATGATCAATATCATCCTCAGCCTTTTCATCAATCTTAGCCATGTATGATACTGCTTCAAAAGGATAATCACCTTGTGCAGATTCTCCAGAAAGCATTGTAGCTCCTGTACCATCTAATACTGCATTATGGCAGTCAGATACTTCAGCACGAGTAGGTCTTGGATTTTGTTGCATAGAATCTAGCATTTGTGTAGCACATACAACAATCTTACCTTGTGATTGTGCTAAATAAATCATTTCCTTTTGGATTGCAGGTAGATCCCAAGCATCAACATCAACACCTAAATCACCACGAGCAACCATTACACCATCAGAAAGCTTAACGATTTCTTCCATATTTGAAACACCCTCTTGGTTTTCAATCTTAGAAATAATCTTAATGTGTGTATTGTTCTTAGCTGCTAAAATTTCACGGATTTGACGGATATCATCAGCACGACGAACAAATGATGCAGCAATGAAATCTAATCCTTGATCACAAGCAAATTCCATATCTGCCTTATCCTTAGGTGATACATAAGGCATATTTAAAATTACACCTGGAACATTACAGTTTCTCTTATTCTTTAGCTTACGATCATTTTGTGCTTCACAAACTAATTCTTTATTTTTAGCATCCTTTTCAATAACCTTTAATGTTAAGTTACCATCTTCGATTTGGATTCTTCCACCAACACTTATATCATCATATAAACCAGCATAAGAAATAGCAATCTTATTAGCATTTCCTAAGAAAGAGTAATCCATTGTAATACGGATAATATCTCCCTTATGAAGCATAACTGGTTCATCATTTTCTAGATAACCTGTTCTGATTTCTGGTCCCTTAGTGTCTAGACACATACCAGTAAACCAGCCCTTTTCAGCATTTAATGCCTTAACATTCTTAATACGGAATCCTTGCTCCTCATAGTCACCATGAGAGAAATTCATACGCATTACGTTCATGCCTGCAGTACCGATTAACTTTTCTAAGCAATCCTTTTGTTCACTAGCAGGTCCAATTGTACAAACAACTTTAGTCTTTTTCATTTTTTCTTCTCCTTATTATGATATTTTTTTAACTAATTCATGTAATTCTTTATTAGGTTCATACTTCATTTGAAGAGCTTCTTCAATTGGAGTATTTATTAATTTGTTGTGGTGAATTCCAACCGCAACACCTGTAATATCTTCATGAAGAAGATCTACAGCATACTTACCTAACCTTGCAGCAAGTAATCTATCCTCAGGGGTTGGACTTCCACCTCTTTGGACATATCCTAAAACAGTAGCACGACATTCATATCCTGAATATTCCTCTACCTCTTTAGCTAATTGATGAACATCGCAAATATTTTCTGAAATAACAACAATCGCATGTCTTCTTCCAGCTAAACGATTTTTCTTTAAATCAGCAAGTAATTTTTCTTTATCTAAACCAGTATCTGGTGTGATAACATATTCAGCTCCACAGCATATGCCAGAAAACAAAGCTAAATCCTCACAATGTCTACCCATTACCTCAATAATTGAGCATCTTTGGTGAGAGGATGAGGTATCTCTTAGCTTATCTATTGCATCACATGCAGTATTTAATGCTGTAGAAAAACCTATTGTACGTGATGATGATGCGATATCATTATCAATTGTACCAGGAATACCTATAGTTTTTATTCCCATTTCATGAAGTCTTAAAGCACCAGTATAGGTACCATCTCCACCGATACAAATTAATGCATCAATATCATGCTTTTCTAGTTGTTTAACAGCTAGCATTCTAACCTGTTCAAATTTAAATTCAGGCAATCTAGCAGTACCTAAAATTGTACCACCTTTATTTAAAATTTCAGAAACATCTTTTCTAGATAGCTCTTCAATTTTTCCTTCTATTAGGCCCTTATAGCCATCATAAACGCCAAAAACCTGATCGCCACTTGCAATAGCACATCTTACAACTGCACGAATAGCGGCATTCATTCCAGGAGCATCTCCTCCAGATGTTAATACACCTATTCTCATATTACATCACATCCGCATTACATTATATCACAATTTTCGAGTGCTTCAACAATATTTTTTCATTTTTATTATATATAATAACTCAATTTTTTAATTAAAAAAACAACACTCAATTATTGTAACCATCTTAAGCGAAAAATATAGATATTTTATAGAAAAATTTTAGAAAATTTTGCATTAAAACTGATAATCATCACTAATGTTTATAATTTCTTCAGTTTCATTTCCAATAAATTTAACATTATTTGTCTTAATTGTTTCAATATTGAAGCAATATAAGCCTGCATTTTTTAATTTGAAATTATGCTCTATCATTACTGGATAACCTTCTTCAATGTCTTTATTATATGAGAATTTAACATTCTCGAATTCTACCCCTTCAATTTTTGCCTCAGGTAAACCTAAAAAGACACCTGCAGCATATCCAACACCAGTGCAAGTAACATTTGTAAATTTAAATTTTCCCAAATATGGAGTTTTTTCATCAACAGGAAGCTTTTTTGTTGTCCAAACATATTCATCATGGCCACCAGCAGGTCCCATATTGTAATACATATTAATAACAAATGGAGTTAGTACATTCTCCATTTTAATATTGTTAAATACTATATTATCTATTGTACCTAATCGGCCTCTACCTCTTCTAGTTTTTATACGTAGTCCACGATCAGTATTTTTAAATAAGCATTTTTCAACATGAATGTTATTAATACCACCAGAAAGCTCGCTTCCTAATACAACACCACCATGACCAGCTTCCATTAAATTATTTCTAATTGTAATATTATTACATGGTCTCATAAATTCCTTAGCCAGTTCTAGTGTTCCTGATTTTATCGCAATACAATCATCACCAACATTGAATTTACATCCAGCAACCAAAACATTGCTACAGCAATCTGGATCTAGTCCATCTGTTGTTGGCATATTAGGATTATTTTCAATTCTCATATTTAAAAATTTCAAATTACAACTAAAAAAAGGATGAATATTCCATGATGGAGTATTATGAATGTATATCCCTATTACTGATACATTACTACAATTTGTAAGATACATCCCATAGCCACGCCAAGCAATATTTTTTACCCTATGATTAATATACCAGTCACCTAATTGTGCCTGTTCATCTATTTCACCACTACCAGCAATGATTAAATTATCTACATTAATACAACAAATACTTGATGCAAAGTTTGAAACAATGCTTCCTTCCCAGGTTCCAAAAGAATAATTGCCTATTCTTCCTGGCAATATTGGATATGCTTTTCTATCATAACGTGCAATTATTTTTGCACCTTCCTCTAGATATAGCATCATATCAGATTTTAAAAAAATACAACTAATTAGATATGTACCCTTAGGTAAATAAACTGTACCATTTTTAGGACAGCATGTTATCGCAGCTTGAATTTTTACTGTATCATCATCTATGCCATTTCCACTTGCAAAAAAATCTAATACATTTAGACATAAGGATTCTTTTAATGTTTTAAATTCTATAATCTTATTATTTATATTTAAGACATAATTAGTGTTAGGTGATAAATCAAAAATAGTAAAAACATTTCTATTTTCTTTTCTAACAAATTTATCATTTAAAATTATTTCAAATTCATTTGTATAGTATATATCATCATTTTCAAGCTCAATAGTTATAGTTCTTGATGTAATTGATAAAGCTTTCATTTGATAACCCATCTCAATCTCTTAATTTTCTTGTTGATACAATATGATGAAGTGAATCTAAATAATCCATATCCTCTTTAGAAATTTCAAAATCCAAATCAATATTATCAATAATTCTTTCCTTATGAACAGATTTAGGAAGAGGATTTGTATTTTTTTGAAGACAATACCTTATACATATTTTCGCAACACTTTTATTATACTTTTCAGCAATTTCTATAATTTTTGAATTGTTTAATAATTCAGAGGTTGCCATAGGAGAATAAGCCTGAACTAATATATTATTAGCTTGACAAAAATCAGTAATCTCATCTTGTCTATTACCAATAAAATATCTAATTTGATTGACCATTGGCCATACTCCTGTTGCCTCAACTAATGCCTTAATATCTTGAACATGAAAGTTAGAAACTCCTATAGCTCTAATCTTTTTTTGATTATATAAATCAATCATAGCCTTCCATACTTCTATATTACCTTCCGTGCAATCCTGACCTATATTAGACCAAGGCCAAGGAGCATGAATTAAGTATAAATCAATATAATCTAATTTTAAATTATTTATTGATTCATTAAAATATTGAATGCATCCCTCATATGTCTTAATATGAGATGGAAGCTTAGTAGTAATAAATAAGTCTTCTCTTTTTATTTTTGAATCAATTATAGCATTCGCAACTGATTCTTCATTTTCATAAGCATAAGCAGTATCTATATGTCTATAACCAGCCTCTAAAGCCCAAAGTACAGCATTATATGCTTCTTCTCCACTTTTACTTTGCCAAGTACCAAAACCAACCTTAGGTATTTTAACACCATTAGATAATACAAAAAATTCCTCTTTAATCATAATAATAGATTCCTTTCTTAAATTAAAAACAATTAAACATAGATAAATAATCTAATTGAATTATACATTAATTATATAATAATTTGAAATAAAAAAAAGACTAAGAAAAACTTAGTCATAAAATTTAGCCTGGCAACTACCTACTCTCGCACTATTAAAAGTACTACCATCAGCGTAAAAGTGCTTAACTTCTGTGTTCGGGATGGGAACAGGTGTGACCACTTTGCCATCATCACCAGACTATTTTCTTTGAAAACTAGATAAAAGATTAATCGAATTAATTAAGGTTAAGTCCTCGATCTATTAGTACTGGTCAGCTCGAACATGTCACCATGCTTCCACACCCAGCCTATCAACCTCATGGTCTATAAGGGATCTTACTAATTGGGAAATCTCATCTTAGAGGAGGCTTCGCGCTTAGATGCTTTCAGCGTTTATCCTTTCCATACTTAGCTACCCAGCTATGGCCCTGGCAGGCCAACTGGTGCACCAGTGGTATGTCCATCCCGGTCCTCTCGTACTAAG
>JALEQD010000190.1 GCA_022768655.1 Anaeroplasma sp. | reverse complement strand
CAAATAACCATGAGTTAGGCGAAATCTATGGGGTGACCCTGAAACGCAGGGAAGATGTGATTCCTTATGCAAAGAAAATGCAGGAAGAAGGTGCAAGGAACGTACTGGTTTCCATGGCGGGCGAGGGTGCGGTTCTTCTGACTGAGGATGGAAGAGTTTTCCAGACGGAAGCGCCAAAGGGAACCGTGCAGAACTCCGTAGGTGCCGGGGATTCCATGGTGGCAGGGTTTGTGGCCGGGTATCTGGCATCGGGGGATTATGAGAAGGCTTTCTACATGGGAGTCTGCGCGGGTTCGGCTTCCGCATTTTCCGAAGGAATGGCAACCAAGGAATTGGTGGAAAATTTGCTGAAAACGATGGCAAAATAAGATAGAATGTGTTAGAATTATAGAAAAGGGGAAGGAAATGTTAGATTTATCGGAAAGCTGTATTTTTATAAGTACTGTCAGAAGAGGATGAAAAAGAAATGGATAAGAGAATTATAAAATTTGTGAATAGGCATATCATTTTATGTTCCATCGGAATTTCCTTTCTGTTTTTGTCGGTTTCATCGTTGTTTTCCTGGGACGGGAATCCGGTCATGGGGCTGGATAAATTGTGTGCCGATGCCATCATTGTTTTAGGCTCCCTGCTGCTGATCCGGTGGCTTGGACTGCAGGATACGGCAGGTTTTACAAAGAAGGGATATGGAAAGGGGCTGTGGTACGGAAGTCCTTTTCTTGTCATTGGGGCAGCCAGTGTTTTTGTAAGCAATATGGGAATTGATATTTCTGCATTAACACACATCTCCGTTGCGAATTCGGTGTTGTTTACAATCAATATGATTTTTGTGGGAATGAATGAGGAGATATGGATGCGTGCGCTGGTTCTGAATGCACTTATGAAAAAATATGGTACTTCTTATTCGGAAATATGGAAATCCCTGTTGGTTTCGGCACTGATTTTTGGAGCAATTCATCTGCCGAATCTTATTTTTATGAATCCGCTTACCCTGCTGGTCCAGGTGGTAAATGCGGCGGCTGGCGGTATGCTGTTTGGAGCTGTATTTATCCGGAGCAAGAATATCTGGGCAGGCATAAGCATCCATGCACTGGTGGACTGGTGTTCGCTCTTTATCGGAAACTGTTTTCTTGGGGCAGAAACCATCATCAGCATGAAAATGACGATTCCACAGGCAGCTATCCTGATTGTATGTGGATCGCTTCCTCCAATCCTGACTGCGTGGCTGCTTCTTAGAAATGGGTTTCGAAATGAGTCAGGAGGACAAGGGGAAAACAGGTAGTTTGAACAGAATTTGCTTAAAATTTGTATAGATTGACGTGTTTTTGAGTTATGGTGCTATGACGTTTTGTTAGAGTATCATAACACTTTTGTATTCTATGGAATTGTACATATTGACCAATGAAAATGAAAAAGACAAAAAGTTTTTAATGCAAATTGACAAAAAGAGAAAAAATATATATTATAGATATAAAGG
>JALEQD010000048.1 GCA_022768655.1 Anaeroplasma sp. | reverse complement strand
AGGCAGGTTACCTACGTGTTACTCACCCGTTCGCCATGGTATTGCTACCATTCGACTTGCATGTATTAGGCACGCCGCCAGCGTTAATCCTGAGCCAGGATCAAACTCTCCAAAAAATTTATCTTTTGTTTTGTTTTTTTTCTTTCCTTTTGCTCTTCTTTTTTAGAATTGCGTTGTTGTTCGCTTCTTCTTTTTTTATTTCGTCATATACAGTTTTCAAAGACCTAAATTCTATTCGCGTTTTTACACGCGATTTATATATTATCACTTCTCAATCTTGTTGTCAACTGAAAAATGTTAATATCTAAAAAATGGTGGTTGGGGACGGTTTCGAACCGCCGAACCCTAAGGAGCAGATTTACAGTCTGCCGCGTTTAGCCTCTTCGCTACCCAACCATATTAAATTGCCTGTAGTCACAGTGCTTTTTCATTATATCATTTGGAAAATACATTGTCAACAACAATTTTACTTTTTTTTGCAAAAAAATAGTCGCACATTTGCGACCATTTTCTATCATTATTTTTCTTTTTTTATTCTCTTATCTAAATCATATGATGACATCATAATGACTCTTTGACATCCTTGACATTCAAGCTTTAAATCTGCACCCATTCTTATTATTTTCCACTCATTTGAACCACAAACGTGTGGCTTTTTTGTTTTTACAATTTGATTTAACTCATACATTACAATGGTCTCTCCTTTATTTTAGAAAAGCCTCTTGGATATTTAGAGGGAGTATTCTTGATTTTTTTAATGATAATAATACTTCTTTTACCATAATCATTTGGTAAATTAAAGGAAATTATATTTTCGATTTTACCACCTAATATTGAAATTGCATTTTTAGCCTCATTTAGCTCATCTTCATCCTGAGTTTTCATCGCAATAAATAATCCACCTACCTTGACTAATGGTAAGCATAATTCTACTAATACATTCAATCTTGCAACTGCTCTTGCTGTAACATAATCAAAATCTTCTCTTTTTTCTTTAGCGTAATCTTCTGCTCTAGCATGTATAGCATTAACATTATCTAAATTTAATTTTTGTGCTAAATCATTAATAAAATTAATTCTTTTATTTAAAGCATCAATGATTGTAACATTAGCATTATTTGTAACAATGGCTAAAGGTATTGACGGAAAACCAGCACCACTTCCAACATCACAAAGTGAAAAGGGCTTTGTTATATCGATTGCCTTAGTAATAAATAAGGAATCCAAAAAATGCTTAATATATACTTCCTCACGTTCAGTTATTGCTGTAAGATTCATATATGAATTTACTTCAATAAGTCTATTGTAATAAATTTCAAATTTATTTTCCATTTCTTTTGAAGCATTAATATTAAGTTGTTCTAATTCTTTAATAAAATCCACGAATATCATCCTCTATTTATTTTTTCAACATAAACAACTAATACTGCAATATCAGCAGGATTAACACCACTAATACGAGAGGCTTGACCTATTGTTTTTGGTCTAATCTTTTTAAATTTTTCTCTTGCTTCTAAAGCAATATTATCAACATCATCATAGTTTATATAATCAGGAATAATTTTATCCTCATACATTCTCATTTTTGATGCAGAATCTAGTGCTTTCTTAATATATCCTTCATACTTGATATGTATTTCTACCTGTTCAAGTATTTCATCCTTATTGTCATAAAAAATATCAAGAGAAATATTTGCCATATCTAATAATTTAAGGATAGTTTTATAATCAACCTCTGGTCTTTTTATTAATGCTTCTAATGTTGTACCTTCAAATAACGGTGAAGACCCAACCGCCTCTAAAACCTTATTATTTTCTTCATTTGGTTTTATCTTTAGTAATTTAAAATCATTAATTGTCTTTTCAATTGCTTGTTTTTTCAATTTTAACTTATTATATTGTTCTTCTTTTATTAAGACACATTCATAACCCTTTTCTCTAAGCCTCAAATCAGCATTATCATGTCTTAATAATAATCTATGCTCCGCACGAGATGTTAACAATCTATAAGGTTCCTTTGTCCCCTTAGTAACCAAATCATCTATCATAACACCTATATATGCTTCATCTCTTTTTAAAATTAAAGGTTCTTTTCCCTTAAGACTTTGACAAGCATTAATTCCTGCTATTAAGCCTTGGGCTGCAGCCTCTTCATATCCACTAGTACCATTTATTTGACCTGCAGTGAATAAATTTTTCACAAGCTTTGTTTCTAAGCTTGGCCATAATTCAAGTGGATCTATCGCATCATACTCGATTGCATATGCATATCTAATAACCTCACAATCCTTAAGACCTGGAAGAAGTCTAATCATCTGATCTTGGACCTCAACAGGCATAGATGTTGAAAAGCCTTGAATATATTCTTGATCTAATTCTAATGATTCAGGCTCAAAAAATATTTGATGTCTTTCCTTATCCTTAAACCTAACAACCTTATCCTCTATTGAAGGACAATATCTTGGACCGACTCCTTCAACTACACCACCATACATAGCGGATTTATCAAGATTATCCATAATCAAATTATGTATATCTAAATTTGTATATGTTAAATAACAAGGCTTACGTACCTTTAATATAGATTCATATCCTTCATCAAAGCTATAGCGCCATATCTTCTCATCACCATATTCAATTGATGTTTTAGAAAAATCAATTGTAGAGGCTTTAATTCTGGGTGGTGTACCAGTTTTTAAACGTTGAATTGTAAATCCACATCTTTTTAATGCCTCAGAAATACCCTTTGATGTTTTTTGCCCATCAGGTCCTTCCTTTGATGTCCAATGTCCTCTTAAAATTCTACTATCAAGATAAGTTCCAGTAGTTAAGATTACTGCTTCAGCAAAAATCTTTGTTCCATCCTCTAATACTACACCATTAATCTTATTGTTTTCAACAATCAAATCAGTAACAATAGCTTCTATTAGGCTTAGATTTTCAGTTGTTTCTAAATGCTTTTTCATTTCTCTAACATATAAAAGCTTATCCTCCTGAAATCTCAATGCCCATACAGCTGGTCCCTTTGATTGATTTAGCATTTTGGTTTGAATTTGACACATGTCTGAATTTTTACCCATATATCCACCTAATGCGTCAATTTCACGTACAACTACACCTTTTGCAGGTCCTCCTATAGAAGGATTACAGTGCATAGAACCAACCATATTCAAATTTCCAGTTACTAAAATAGTATCAAATCCAATATTTGCGCAGGCTAAGGCAGCCTCACAACCAGCATGTCCTCCACCAACAACAATAATATCAGCCATAATAAACACCCGCCTATTTTGTTAAATACATTAATAAAAGCTTCATTGTATTAAGCATTCCATCTAAATGAGTTCTTTCCATACCATGAGAAGCATGAACTCCGCTACCAATTAATGCACATTTCGCATTCAATCCCGCACGTAATGCAGCTGATGCATCAGAAGAATAATATGGAAAAATGTCTATTGCGTAATTCAATTTTCCTTCCTTTGCATAAGATACTAATCTATTTGTAAGCTCATAATTATATGGTCCAGAGGAATCCTTTGGACAAATACTTACCGCATATTCATTTCCTTCTAAATCAAGACCAACACAGCCCATATCTACCGCAACAAATTCAGAAACATCCTTTATGCTAGCACCACCATGTCCTACCTCTTCAAAATTAGTAAAATATACGTGTGTATCATATTTTGGCTTTATATTATTTTTTCTCATATATTCCATCACTGCTAAAATAATACAAACTGATCCCTTATCATCAATAAATCTTGATTTTAAAAAACCAGATTCAGTTATTGTTGTTTTGGGATCATAACAAACATAATCACCATTTTCAATACCTAATTCTTCAGTTTCTTTTTTAGAATTTGTTCTTTCATCTAACCTAATATATATATTATCAACATTTCTTTCCTTAACTGATGCATCCTTATATACATGTACAGCTGGTGATGTTGATAAGATAGTACCAGTATAAACCCTCTCATCTCTTGTGATTACCTTACAATATTCACCATCTAATGTAGGAATACATGGACCACCAACATTTGTAACCTTTAATGTACCATCAGAGGATATTGATCTTACCATCAATCCTAACGTGTCAGCATGCGCACCAATACCTACACTTTTTTCACTGCTTTCTCCTTTTATGAATATTCTAACCATTCCTTTATCATCAACAAGAATGTCATCATATCCCATTTCTTTTACTTTGTCATAAATTACAGAATCTACCTTTTTATAATAGCCAGATGGAGAATCCGATAAAAATATATCATTAATAATACTTTTTAAGTAATTTGTATTCATATATATCTTTCCTTTCAAAATTAAAAAACACATATAACTATAACACTTTTTATCAAAATTAACAATATTGACACTATATTTTCAAATTGATATAATATTAATGATAGCGATTTCATTAAATTTTAGGGTGGTGATATATATGAACAATTCTAATTTATTAAATAACTTATTATTTTTGTATGATAATATTACAATCACACTAAGTACTAAAAATAGACAAATAAATACTTTTTATATTGGAAAAGATATATATAAAAAAGAAATAAGCTACGAGGAATTCGCAAAAGCATTCGTCAAAAAGAAAAATTTAGATAAGTCTTCATATAAAAAACTTACAATTTTTTTAGATAATTTATCAGTATCTGAAGAACCATTTTCTATTGTTGCTAAATATAATTCAATAGAGGATGAAATAATTGAATTAAGCTTTAAAGGATTTAAAACAAGCAATGATGAAGTATTAATCATTATAGAGGATGTCGAACATTCAAACATAGAAACATTTGACCCTCTTACAAAGGTTTTTTCAAGAGAAAATACTATAAATAAAATTAAAGATGCTATGACTAAAAATGAACCTTTTGCCCTAATGATCATTGATATTGATAATTTTAAGCTATTTAATGATAATTATGGACATATGTTTGGGGACATAGTCCTAGTTGAAACTGCTGCTTCTATCAAAAAATATATAGGTAATAGGGGATTTGTAGGTAGAATTGGTGGAGATGAATTTTTGCTTTTAATATACCTTGATAATAATTATGATTTAATTCATGATGCTTGTTCAGCTGTAAGAAAGGCAATCACAAATGTCAGCAATCATAATATTAAGCAAGCAGTTATTACCGCTACAGTAGGATGTGCAGCATACCCTAGTGATGCAACAGACTATAATATTTTATTTAAAAAAGCAGATAAAGCATTATATAGAGGTAAAAGAAAAGGAAGAAACTGCTTTATTATTTATGATGAAACAAAATGTGGGGCAATCGAAGAAAATGAAGATATCAAGGTTGAAACTACTACTCAGCTTTTTCAAATGTCAACAAATTCTAATATTGTAGCTGGTGTACTTGAAATATTAAATAGAACTGGTAGTATATCAAAAAACATAGATGATGCACTTTCACTAGTTGGTAACTACTTCTTACTAGATAGAATTGCATTTTTCACTGAAAATCCTGAAACATTAATGTTTACTGGATTAAGAGAATGGATTAATCCAAGAGCCAATAATATAAGTAATCGTATTTTGCTAAGTGAAGAAAATATAGTAAAATGGCAAAACATGCTTGATAAAACCGGTATGGTGCGTTTAGTACAGGTTGCATCCTGCAAAGAAACTCATCCAGAAGTTTATAAAATGCTAGTTGATCAAGGGGCTTCTGCAATATTAGGATTTGAACTTAAATATGTGGACAGAAATTTAGGCTTTATTCGTTTTGACATGTGTTCAATCAATAGATTTTGGCAACCAAACGACATTGCTTCACTTATGCTAATATCAAAGCTATTTACTATGTTTTTAAATACCCAATACGAAAATCTATTACATAGAAAAACTTTATATTTTGATAGATTAACCGAAGTATATAATTTTTCAAAGTGGATGGATGATGTTTATGATTATCTAGAAGAAAAGAAAATCATAAATTATACAATCGTAAACATCTCAATAAATAATTTTCATTATGTAAATGATAGATTTGGAACAAAATATGGAGATTCAATGCTAATCGCAATTGGAAATGCTTTAAAGCTAAAATATAAAAGTAATGCTATCTTCTGTAGGGAGGTTAGTGATAAATTTCTATTATTTTTGCCAATAACAGATAAAAATGAAATTGAAGAAAGCTTATTATCATTTCAAAAACTAGTAGTTGAAATATCAAAAATCGAAATATTAGATTTATTATTTGGTATATACATTAATGAAATCAAAGACACGTTAAATCTTTCAATTGATAAAGCTAATATAACTAGAAAGCAAAATAAGAATTCACAAAAGATAACATATTTTTCAAACGAGCTTTTTGCTCAAAAAACAAGGGAAAATGAATTAGAGGTTCACATTAAGGATGCCTTAGATGAAAACGAATTTGAGCTTTATCTTCAGCCTAAAATAAATACAATAACTGGAAAAGCTATCGGTGCTGAAGCTTTAACTCGTTGGAACTTCAAGCATCAAAAATTATTAATGCCTGGTGAATTTATCCCTCTTTTTGAAAAAAACGGATATATTAATTATTTAGACTATAGAGTTTTTGAAAATGTATGTATTTTCTTAAGGGAATGCATTGATAATGGTATTGAACCAGTTATTATTTCAGTAAATGTGTCAAGATATCAAAGAGATTTTGATGAATATATTACTACAATAAACAAAATAAGAAAAAAATATAATATTGATGCTTGTCTTTTAGAAATTGAGATTACTGAAGGAATGTATATTGATAATATTGACAAAATATCTTCATTCATCAAAAATTTACATGATTGTGGATATAAGGTTTCAATGGACGATTTTGGTTCAGGCTATTCAAATCTAGCATCACTTGCTGCATTAGATGTAGACTTGATAAAGCTTGATAAGGGCTTTTGTACAAATATAGATAACACTAAAGAAAAAACAATATTAAAATTCATTATGACATTAGCTAACAATCTAAATATGGAGGTTCTTTGTGAGGGTGTAGAATCTGAAGATCTAGTTAAATACTTAAAATCTATAGGTTGTTATTTAGTTCAAGGCTTCTTATATGAAAGACCAATTCCAAAGGATGAATTTAAAAATAAATATTTGATTAAATAGACAGTATTTTTGTACTGTCTATTTTTTTATCCCTGATATTTTTTTAAATTTTATTATTTTCTTTGGAATTAAATGTATTTTCTTATGAACAAGATCTATTTGTTCTATAATTCCTGAATAATTATTAATTTTTCCAAAATTAACACATGAAATAGAAATCAGTTTATTTTCTCGATAATGCTTCATAAGTATTTTTTCTATATTATTCTTCTCATCTTCAGTTAATAGTGGATAATTTTCTCTATTGTTGATTATTTTTATTCTTTTTTTACTATTTTTTACTTCACTTTCAATTAATCTTTTATAATTTATTATTTTTAATGTTTCCATAATAGGACTCCTTTCTACATTAAAGATAATAAAACCATAAAAGACATAATTAATGTCTATTCAATAATAATTTATTTATTTTTGCATATTAAAAGGACGTCGATTTTTAGACGTCCCATAATTTAATATTAATATATTATTCATTAATCATTTTTATAAATTCATTATAGATTGTATCTACATTAAATCCATAAGAATCATATATTTCAGATATAGGCATTGAAGCACCAAATGTATCAATTCCATGAACATGAGTAGCGTATTTATACCAACACATGCTAGAACCCATTTCAACGGCCATAATCTTTTTCATTCTCTTTGGAAGAATAGTATTTTTATATTCAGCATCTTGTTTATCAAACAAAAACATTGATGGCATAGATACTACTCTAGCAAATATTTGTTCCTTTTCTAGCTTCTTTGCAACCTCAATTGATAATACTAATTCACTACCACATGTTACAATAGCATAGCTTGGTGTACCTTTAGGTTCAAAAGCAATATACGCTCCCTTTGATACTCCTTCATAATTAGTACAATCTAAATTAGGCATTGCTTGTCTAGTTGATACTACTACTGTAGGATATGTATTTTTTTCAAATGCTAAAAGCATTGCTGATGCCATTTCACAAGCATCTGCTGGTCTAAATAAATTTGTATTAGGAGTTGCTCTAAACATAGTTAATTGCTCGATTGGTTGATGTGTAGGTCCATCCTCTCCAACACATACAGTATCATGAGAAAATAAGAATACTGATGGTAATTGCATAATTGCAGCAGAACGAACAGCAGGCTTTAAATAATCACTGAAAACAAAGAATCCTGAACAGAATCCTCTTAATCCACCATGAAGTGTAATACCATTAGTAATTGCAGCCATCGCATGCTCTCTTACACCAAATTTAATATTTCTTCCAAGAGGATTAGCTTGACCATAAATTCCATCTGCACCCTTTACCATTGTTGATGAAGATAAATCTGCAGAGCCACCAATTAAATTTGGAAGCTTTGTAGACATCCAATCTAATATTTTTCCCATAACCTTACGAGTAGATTCCTTTGTTCCTGGGGCATATGAAGGCATATCACTAAAATCAGTAATCTTAAAATCATCGTACATAAAATTACACAATTGATTGTATTCTGCTTGATGTGTTTTTGAATATTGTGTCAACTGACTATTCCAGCTTGAACAAGCATCATAGCCTCTTTTTTGAACATTATATTCATAAAAATCCTTAACACTTGATGGAACTGTAAATGGTTCTTCAGTATATTCTAAGAATTTTCTTAATGCAACAATATCCTCTTCTGGCATAGGCTTTCCATGAACAGATGATTCTCCACTATTAGGAGCACCATAGCCAATAACAGTTTTAATCTCAATTAAAGTTGGCTTAGTAGAATTAGTCTTTGCAACTGTGATAGCTTTATCTATCGCATCACAATCATTTCCATCCTCTACCTTCAAATAATTCCAATTCATTGATAAAACCTTTTGCTCAATTTCTTCTGAATTAGCTAAAGATACATCACCATCTAATTGAACATCATTAGAATCATATAATACAATTAATTTTCCTAAGCCAAGATGACCAGCTAAAGACATAGCCTCCATAGCTACACCTTCTTGTAAATCACCATCACCACATAATACGTAAGTATAATGATCAATGATTGAATATTCTGGTTTGTTGAATTTAGCAGCCAAATAGCTTTCAGCAATCGCAAAACCAACTGAAGAAGCTAATCCTTGTCCAAGTGGACCAGTAGTAATTTCAACACCAGGAACATGTCCATATTCAGGGTGTCCTGGAGTCTTACTTCCCTTTTGGCGGAAGTTTTTTAAATCATCCATTGAAATATTATATCCACTTAAATGTAAAAGCATATATAGCAATGCAGAGCCATGTCCAGCAGATAAAATAAAACGATCTCTATTAAACCACTTTTCATCCTGTGCATTAATGTTTAAATGTCTTGTAAATAATGTATGAGCAATTGGGGCAGCTCCTAATACAATTCCAGGGTGTCCACTTTTTGCCTTTGTAATTATTTCAGCACCTAAAACACGTAGTGTATTTATGCATTTAATATCATTTGAACTCATATTAGCCATCCTTTTTACTAATTTAAATTACTCTTCTTTTTTCTCATTTTCTTCTGAATCAGTATTTTCTACTGCTTCTAAAGCTTCATCAACAACATTAGACTCTTCTAATTCTTCTTTATTTTCATTTGAATCAGCATTTTCTAATTCTTCTTCAGCTATAGTATTTTCTTCTATGCTATTTTCACTATCATCAGAATTTTCTTCATCCTCTTCTTCAGATGGATAAAGCTTATCATAGTATTCATCCATATATTCTTTTTGAGCCTCTAAAAGCTTATCAAAATGTTCTTGTCCTATTTTTTCAACTATCATTTTTCTACTATTAACATTTTCCTGCATTATTGCCTTTTTAGTTCTAGTATTAATAAGTAGCATTGCGATAAAACTTGCGATTAAAACACCTATTGAAATGTAAGAACCAATATTTCCTAAGAAATTACAAATAATTACAACTGCAACAACAATAATCATCATTGGAATCATAAAAAATCTAGTAAATTTTTTAGATATTGCATCAGTTTTATCCCAAAATTCAACCCAAATCTTATTGATATCCTGTGAATATAGTTCCCCAACTACATTATAATATCCTTCTTCAATAAGCATTCTATAATTAAAGCCATCATCAGATGTCCATACAGCAAACTGTCCCTTACCTATGAATTCCTCCTGGATTCCATCAAAGCCATTCATAAAGTATAATTCAATTTTTCTCCCATCAAACTCTTGAGTCTCAAAAGGTTCTGCAGAATCAATAGCTCGATAAATTTTTGGATTAATTCTCATTATTTCACCATTATACTTTGTAAAAGTATCCTTTCATAAAAAATACAAAGAAATTATACCATATAGTTTATTAAAAGAAAAGAAAAAAGGTGGTAAATTCTTACTCACCCATAAATAATGTTAAAATATTTTTAAAAATATTACCCTCATATACAAATTTAGATACTCTAAAATTATCATTATCTAATTGCATATCAACAGTAAGCCATTCCTTAGCACTAGAAAACCATTCCTGATTCATAAATACAAATAATAAGCAGAAAACAAATAACACAATACAAGAATATATTGTTAAATATAAAACTATACCCAGTATACCATCAATACCTCTAATGATTTTACTTTGTCTTAGAATTGAAGCAATAAGCTTTAAAATTAAAATAATAATAAATAATCCCAATGCTAAAATGAAAAATGAAATAACATTCATCGCAAGTGTTGATAGATATACTGCAATAGAATTTGCCATATTTGCTGCAGTGATTGGTTCGTTACTTGAATTTTTAATTGAACTTCCAATAAGATTGGCAATGAATTCAGGAACTCCTAAAACCTTATGTAAAACATCTGCACAGGTAGAATCAACTGCAATATCCTGTGTGGCAAGCTTATCTAATATATTTCCATTTATTCTATCAAAAACTGATGGATATATAATATCATTTTGAATTAAAAATTCAGCAAATTGACCAGCATATACAATACTAAAGCCAATAATAACTAAAATTCCTATTAACGAAATTGCTTTCTTCATAAATCCCTTTTTAAAGCCAAGGATGATAAAAATTAAAGCGCCAATTAATAAAATTACGTCAATAAGTCCAAAAAAACCAAAATCCATTTTCTCCCCACCTTAACTAATTTTATTGTAAGTAGATTATATATTTTTTATACAAAATATTCAATATCAAATGTTTATTTTCTATTTTTTGTTATATAATAAAACCGGTGATTAGAATGAGTATTTTAAGTTTATTTCAAGAACAAATGAAAACCTTAGGCTACAATGCATATATTGTACCTACTTCTGATTTTCACAACAGTGAATACGTAAGTAATTATTTTAAAGGAAGAGAATACCTATCAGGCTTCACTGGAAGTGCAGGAACATTAGTTATTCTAGAAAATAAAGCTTATTTATGGACTGATGGTAGATATTATATACAGGCTGCAAAGCAAATTGAAGAAAAAAATATAGAGCTTATGAAGGCTGGTACTTTAGGAGTTCCAACAATTTCTGAATTTTTAAACAGTAAATTAAAGGATAATGATGTATTAGGATTTGATGGCAGAGTATTGCCAACAAGCTTTGTAATTGAACTACAAAAAACTATAAGTGCAAAAATAAAATATAAAACTGATATTGATTTGATAAGCAGGGTGTGGAGCGATAGACCTGAATTGCCTTTTTCTTTATTATTTAAACTTGAAAGCTTCTTTTCAGGAAAAGAATACAGTGAAAAGATTGAAGAGGTTAGAAAAATATTAAAAAACAATAATTCAGAAATGCATATATTGACAGCACTTGAGGATCAAGCATGGCTATATAATCTTCGTGGAAATGATGTTAAGCATACACCAGTATTCTTATCATACACTATTATCACATTAGATAATGTATATTTATTTATAAATCCAAATAAAATAAATATTACAATTGAAAAATATTTAGATGAAAACTCAATAATAGTTAAGCCATATAATGATATATATGATTTTTTAAGTAATATTACCGGTAAAAATATTACAATGGATTATTCAAAAGCAAATTATCAATTATATTCTTTAATATCAAATACAAATAATGTTTCAAACCTAACTGATCCTACTCTTCTTCTAAAGGCGATTAAAAATAATACAGAAATAAAAAATATCAAAATTGCACATATAAATGATGGAGTAGCAGTAACTAAATTCATGAAGCATATTAAGGAAAGCTTCAAAAACAATGTATCTATGTCAGAAATTTCATTATCTGATTTTTTAAAGAATTTAAGAGAAAAGACAGAAGGCTTTATTGATTTATCATTTAGTACAATATGCGCATTTAACGAGCATGCAGCAATGATGCATTATAATGCGACATCAGAATCAAATGCGACAATAGATAAACCAGGTTTTCTTTTAGTTGATTCCGGAGGACACTACCTAGAAGGAACAACAGATATTACAAGAACCTTCGCTTTAGGAAATATAACTGAAGAAATGAAAATTCATTTTACAACTGTATTGAAATCTGTTATTGCATTATCACAAGCAGTATTTTTAAAGGGTTGTAATGGAATTAATCTAGATATTTTAGCTAGAGGCCCAATATGGAAGCTATTAATAGATTACAAATGTGGAACAGGCCATGGTGTAGGATATCTACTTTCTGTTCATGAGGCACCTAATGGTTTTAGGTGGCAAATTGTCCCAGAAAGAAACGATTCAGCTAAATTTGTACCAGGAATGATCACAACAAATGAACCAGGTATTTATCTTGAAAATAGATATGGAATACGTACAGAAAATGAAATGCTTTGTGTCGAAAAGGGTTCATCAGAATTCGGTGAATTCTTAGGATTTGAAACAATTACCTATGCACCAATTGATCTTGATGCGATAAAGATTGAATTAATGAATCAAGAAGAAAAGGATTGGCTAAATAGCTATCATAAGGATGTATATAACAAGCTTTCAAGCTATCTTACTGAAGAAGAATGTATTTGGCTTAAAGAATATACTAAAGAAATATAATATAAACGAATAAAGAGTTCCAAACTGGAACTCTTTTTTTTAAAAAAAAGCGCCTTAATCACATTACTAACTAGCTTAAGGCTGCTACCTTCCGATCCTGACCTGGTTCACCGTTAATAATTGATTAAGGACGATTCCTATTCTATCATAAGATTAATAAATATTCAATCGTTTTTTATCAAGCATTTTTGTCATTACGTCTTAGTTCTTTAAAAAAATCCTTAATAAGTGTTGAGCATTCTTCCTCTAATACTCCAGAAGTAATAGCTACATTATGATTAAATTGAACATCAAAAAGCTGTGTTTTACTGATATGAGCCCCAAATCTGTAATCATATGCACCATATACAACTTTTTTTATTCTAGATTGTATTATTGCACCTGCACACATACAGCAGGGCTCTAATGTAACATACAATATACAATCTTCTAATCTCCAAGAATTTAATTTTTTACAAGCCTTTTTAATTGCGATTATTTCAGCATGTGCTAGGCTTGATTCTAATGTTTCTCTTTTATTATACCCTCTAGCTATTATCTTATCATTATATACAATAACACAACCAACAGGAACCTCATTAATATCATATGCTTTTTTTGCCTGCTTGATTGCCTCCTTCATATAATGTAAATCATTTTTCACGTCTAACCTCATGGCAGCAAATACATCTTGCCTCATATGAATCATTTGCGCCAACTAAAATAACAGGATCATCATAAAAAGCAGGTTGACCATCAATGATTCTTTGAGTTCTAGTTGCTTCTTCTCCACAAACAGAACAAATTGCTGTTAGCTTTGTTACTTGTGTAGCAACAGCTAAAAGTGGTCCCATAACTCCAAATGGTTCACCTCTAAAATCAGTATCAAGTCCTGCACAAATAACTCTATATCCTTCATTCGCAAGCTCAACGACATATTTTAACAATGACTCATCAAAAAATTGTGCCTCATCAATAACAATTGCCTGAGTATTAGGCTTTAAATGTCTTTTAATATCACTACCATGTGAAATATTAATTGCCTTTACAGCCTTTTTATTATGACTTACAACCTCTGTTGTTGAATATCTATTATCAATTTTTGGTTTAAATACTAAATAATTCTTTTTAGCATAATCCATTCTTTTTATTCTACGAATTAATTCTTCTGTTTTTCCAGCAAACATTGGACCACAAATAACCTCAATCCAACCCTTTTTATTATCATAATAATTCATATAACATACCCCTCGAATAAATATAATATGATTATACCATATATACATTATTTTTCATCAAAAAAAAATAAAAAAAGAGCTTTTTCAAGCTCCTATAATTGTTAATTGTTTTTAATGCCGTAACGCTTATTGAACTTTTCAACGCGTCCATCTGCTTGAGTAAATGATTGTTTACCAGTATAGAATGGATGACAGTTTGAACAAGTATCAACACGAATCTCATCTAATACAGATCCTGATTCGAATACGCTACCACATGTAGTACAAGTAACCTTAACAGTTTTATAATTTGGATGAATTCCCTTTTTCATGTCTACAATACACTCCTTCCGCCATGACCCTTAGTCATAGAAAGTTTACAAGTTATTTTAACACATTAGATATATCAAATCAAGTCTAATTTTACTTTTTTTAATTCTCTATCATCATCGAATGCATGAATATCATCTTTTAGGTATTTTATTACAAGCTCTCTACACCCTTTCGCATCAACCAAATAGCTTATCGAATCTAATATTTTAACCTTTTTTGCAATATTATTTTCAATCATAATTGGTAAAAGCTTCTCATAATTATCTGATATATGTGGACATTTTGCATTAAAATGCCTTGGCATATGAAACTCATATAAATCATTATTATCCTTTGTATAAAAGGTATAAATATGCTCAGTAAATCTATCTGGCACATTCATTTCCTCTTCTACACTATGAACAAACGTGTTTTTTGAAAGTGGTGCCCCAATAAATAAAATTTTACCACCATTTTTTAATTTACCAAAGGAACCATTAGGATTAACTGGTGTATTTGCATAATTATCTGCTTCAATATATTTTCTCGCATTTACACCATATGCAACAACTGAATGTGTAGGATGATTACTTCTAATAAAATCCTTATCCTTAATTGCTTCATTAGTTAGATAACCAACACAGGAATTACACATTTCTTTATCCATAACCTCCTCATCTTCTTTTATTGTTGCCCAGGTATGAGTAGGAATAAGAACCAATCCTTTAGAAAAATATTCTTTTAATACAGCAAGTATTGTTTTTGCCCCACCTTCTATATTTTTGATGCTAGAAAAAGCACTATGTATCATCACAGTATCAGTATGCTTTAAGCCTGAATTTTTTAAATCAGTATAAAAATCGTCATATGTAAATATCTTACTATCCATATACTATCACCCTATCATTATCTAATAAGATTATAGCATTTATTAAAATAAAAAGATACCACTATAAGTTATATTTAGTATGAGCACCTAAAAGTGAAATTTTATAGATAAAATCCTCATATCCTCTTTGCATCATTTCATAATTTTCAAGTCTTCCACCATTTTTTAGGATTATAAGCATTATTGCTGCACAATGTCTTAAATCATATCCTTTAAAACATTTAACCTTATCAGGGCTATTTCCGATAATAAATGCTTTATTATCAACAATATTAATTGAAGCACCAATATTTTGTAAATCATAATATATCTGCATACGCTCATTAAATATTTTTTCCTCAACAACACATGCACCTCGTGAATATGCAAACAAAACGCCAAATAATGGTTGCATATCAGTAGGAAAATATGGATAAATATCTGTCTTTATATCAAATGCTAAACCTTTTGATTTTTGTGCAATAATATATTTTTTATTTATTTTTATTGTATATCCATTTTTAATTAATAAATCTATTGGATAAGAAATATGATTATAATTAGCACCCTTAATCTTTACTTTTCCACATAATAATCCCATTATAATAAAAGTCATTGCTTCTATTCTATCAGGAATAATCTCATATTTAATGTCATCAATAATATCATTATGATGTAATATTTCACATTCATTTTTATGAAGCTTAATATTATAGCCAATAATATTTAAAAAATCAATTAATGCTTCACCCTCAGGCTCTATATTCAAATTTGAAATAATTGCTTTATCCATATTGATCATTGATAAAATAGCATTAATACTAGCACCAACACTATGCTTGCATAACGAATAGGTTATTGTCTTAATTTCATTTTTAGGCTTATTTATTTTTAAATATCCATCCTTTTGAATTATTGTATATCCTAATGTTTGCCATATTCTTATATGTTCATCAATAGGTCTTTCTCCTATTTTACAGCCACCTGGTAATGAAATCTCACATTTTCCATATAAATTCAAAAATATAGGAATAAAATAATAGCTACCTCTTATCCTTTTAACCATATCAATATCTAAGCTCTTATATTTAGAATTCTTAGTATCAATTATTACACTATTTCTTTTTCTTTTTACCCTGCATCCTAAATATTTTAATATTTTTAATACATTTTCAATATCAGAAATATAAGGTAATTTTTTTAATAAAACCTTTCCCTTAACTAATAATGTCGAGCATAAAATAGGTATGCTTGCATTTTTACTTCCACTAATTTTTACTGTTCCATGTAATGTTTTCTTAGTTAATATATCAATGCTAGACAAGTTTATCACCTATATATAGCATATGATTTATATATCAATAATATTACTATTATTTAGAAAAAAAGCTATAAGCACCTCATAGTACCTATAGCATAATTAATTAAATACTTTTCTTATAAGAAATTCTTCTTTTTGTTATTTCATTATCAAATGATTTCCATTGATTTTGAATAGAATAATTATCCTCTAAATTCAAATTGGTCTCTGCATATTCTATTCTACCATTAGTAAGCATCTTCATAACCTCAGATATAATAGCAGATGCAATTCCCTTCATTTCATATTCAGGTAAAACACCTATTAAGCCCATATCTATTACTCTAGGCCTTTTAATAGCATATAGCAATCTAATTAATCCTAATGGAGTGAAATGTCCCTTACATTTTCTAACCGCATCAGCAATAGAAGGAAAACATATTCCAAAGCACACAACCTTACCTGTCTCATCAATAATTACCGCAACATATTTTAAGTCAATAATAAGCTTAAAATTTGCAATCATCATCTTTTTCATTCTATCAGTAAATGGAACTGTACCGTAAATATTATCATATGTTTTATCTAAGATTTCAAAGAAAGCATCACCATATTTTTTTATGAATTCACTAGTGCTTTTACATTTAGCAAAGCTTAGCTTATACTTATCCATCATTCTTTTTGATATTTTTTCTAATCTAGGATCTATTTCCTTTGGTGCCTTTATTTTTCTTTCAGTCCAGCCAACCTCTTTAACATATCCTAATTTTTCAATATGTCTTTGATAATATGGATAATTATATTGTTCTTCAAATGTTTGTTTTTGATCAAAGCCTTCAACAAGAAGCCCTTCTCTATCTAAATCTGAAAAACCTAAAGGTCCAACAACCTCTTCCATTTTCTTTTCTCTTGCCCAATTTTCAACTGCTTCAAATAAAGCCTTTGAAACCTCTTCATCATCTATGAAATCTATTCTATTAAATCTTACACGCTTTTGATTCCATTTTTCATTAGCAACTCTTTGTAAAATACCTTGTATTCTTCCAACTACCTTGTTATCCTTATATGCTAAATAGAATACTGATTCTGCTTGATCATAATATGTATAATCAGACTTAAACATTTTTAATTCATCAGAATATAAATATGGAACAAAATATTGATTCTTAGCATAAAGTTTTAGCGGAAAATTAATAAATTCACGCTGTTCTTTTTTTGTTTTAACCTCAACAATTTTAACCATGGTTATCTCCTTACAGCATGGAATGAAACACCAATACAATCCGGACCACAATGTGAACCAGCAGTAGGGTTTACATCAACAATTTCAATATTTAATTTTTCACCAAATTCATTAACAAGTAAATCCTTTAGCATATTTGCAAGCTTCATATTATCAGTATGACCAATTATTACCGGATAAGAATAAATATCATCCTTTAATGTTTTCACATAATCTACAAGCTTATTTAATGCAGTAATTCTTCCTCTACATTTTCCAATATTAACCATCTTACCTTCACTTGACATATGAATAATAGGCTTAATACCAATCAAATTACCCATAATTCCTGAAAAGTTACTTACTCTTCCAGAACGTCTAAAGAATTTTAAGTCATCAGCATAAAAATATGTAGCAAAATGTGATGCCTGTTTTTTACCATAGTCAAGTAATTCTTCAATAGTAGCACCATTTTTATACATTTTTCCTAGCTCAATAACCATAATATAACTATTGATAGTAATCCCCATCGTATCAATAGTATATATTGTTCTATCTGGAAATTCCTCCTTTAATTCATTTATTGCGATATTCAATGAATTAAAGGTACCACTCATTGCCTTTGAAAAATGAACATATAAAATATCATTACCAGCCTTTAAATGTGGTATAAAATAAGCTTTGTATTCTTCTGAATTTATAGCTGATGTTTTTGGAATAACTCCATTTCTAAGCATACTATAAAATTCCTTTGAATTAAAAATTTCAAAATCCTCATAAGGCTTTATAGTTTTATCATCAACTGTATATGGCATACTTATTAAATGATAACCATATTCCTTTGCTCTTACGGGCGTAATATCTGTATCCGTATCTGTAAATAAAACAAACATATTAATTCTCCTAAAGTGTAATTTATTTGACTAAATTATAGCATATGTTGACATATTTTTACAATATTTGACCGAAGAAAAAGCTATAAGCACTAAAATACTTATAGCTATATTTTATAAATTTTTAAATATTGGTACTGATTTTTTCAAATCATCACTTGATTTAACTTCTAATACTACATATGAATTATATTTTTCTGCTAGGCTTTTAAATTTTTTGATGTCAATATTACCATCGCCTAACGCAAGATGGCAAGTCTTTCTATTTCCATCATGAATATGAAATTCATCAAATCTAATTTTATATTCATCCCGTATCTGCCATAAAAAATCATTATTTACATTATCATGGCCGATGTCATAATTAAATTTAAAACCAGCCAAATTTAAATCCATATATGTTTTTTTCATATATTTACTAACAATATCTGTATTTTCAATAACCATTACAATATCATTTTTATTACAAATTTCTTCTGCTTTTTTGAAATTATTGATTAATCCTTTTATATATGTATCATATTCTTTTTCATATATATAATTCTTTATCCCACTAATTGTAACAACTGGACCTGGAATAAGATGAAAATTAATCATTTTTATGTAGCCCTTACCTAAAGAAGCATATTTATCAAGAAGCTTTAAATAAGCATCTACTACCTCAGGATATGAACCCAGATCAGCTTCATCATAAAAATGAAGTGTTGCTTCTAAATCATACTTTTTAAGTAATGAGGCTACATTTTTATCCTCCATTTCTTTTCTGCAATAACCAAAATTTAAATTGAGCTCAATAAAATCAAGGTTTAACTCTTTAGCTAGCTTTAAATTATCTTCAATGCTATCAAACTCATAAAGCTGTGGCATTCCAAGCTTCATATTAGATCACTCTAACCCTTAAAATTCCATCCATTGCTTTAATTACATTAATATCTATTTCTGTATCAACATCAATTACAGTATAAGCAAAATCTCCCTTAGATTTACTTAATAATGTTTGAATGTTTCCACCAACCTCAACTATCGTTTTTGAGAAATTAGCAATCATACCAGGAATATTCTTATGATTTATACATATTCTGTATTTTGCATTCTTTATTCCAGCTTGTAAATCTGGATAATTTACAGAATGTGTAATATTACCATTTTCTAAATAATCCTTAAGCTCATCAATTGCCATCATTGCACAATTATCCTCTGCTTCTTCTGTTGATGCACCAAGATGAGGAAAGCAAATAACATTAGGCATATTTACAACCTTTTGATTTGCAAAATCAGTTACATATTTTCTGATATTTCCATTTTTTAATTCACATTCTAAATCATCATCATTAACAAGTGTATCTCTTGAGAAGTTTAATAATACAGCATTCTTCTTCATTTTAACAAATACATCCTTATTAATCATTTTCTTTGTAGAATCCATTAAAGGAACATGTATAGTAACAAAATCAGCATTTTTAACTGCTTCATCTAGCTTTGCTTCATATTTTACATCCTTTTGCAATCTCATTGCATTTTGAATAGATAAATATGGATCATATCCAACAACCTTCATTCCTAAATCAGCACATGCATTTGCAACTAAAACACCTATAACGCCTAAGCCTATAACCGCAATAGTTTTTCCCTTTATCTCATTACCTGCAAATTTTGCCTTTGCTTTCTCAGCTGTTTTGGCAATATTTTCATCAGCTGTATTATCTAAAACCCACTTATTACCACCAATAATATCACGACTTGCTAGTAATAGGCCACACAATACTAATTCCTTTACAGCATTAGCATTTGCACCTGGAGTGTTAAATACCACAACGCCATCTAATGCATATTTATCTAAAGGAATATTATTTACACCAGCACCAGCTCTAGCAACAGCTAATATGTTTTTATCTAAATCCATTTCATGCATTTGAGCTGAACGAACTAAAATACTGTCTGCATCTTTAATATCCTCAACTACAGCATCAGGCTTTTTTAATGTATCTAAAGCAACCTTTGAAATATTATTTAAACAATATGCTTTCATTTTTATAAATTCTCCTTTTCAAACTTCTTCATAAACTCTACAAGTGCAACAACACCAGCCTTTGGCATTGCATTATATATACTTGCACGCATTCCACCAACAGTTCTATGTCCTTTTAAGTTTTCTAATCCTGTCTTTT
The DNA here is from genome assembly GCA_022768655.1 of Anaeroplasma sp. Classification (GTDB taxonomy): domain Bacteria; phylum Bacillota_I; class Bacilli_A; order Acholeplasmatales; family Anaeroplasmataceae; genus Anaeroplasma. The sequence continues at coordinate 4,491 of JALEQD010000048.1, read as the reverse complement.
TAGCTTCACTTACAAATTTAGCTTCAAGCTCAGATTTCTTAGCCTCATCTGTAATAACACTTGGATTAACAATAAATGGAACGTTCATTAATGAACGGCTATTCTTTTCTACAGTACCTAAGAATAATTTAGAGTTGTCTAAATAATCATACAATAATTTAGCCTTCTCTTCATTTTTCTTTTTCATAGCCTCTAATCCACCATTTTTTAGAAGATATTTAAATACTAAGCCACAAATATAAATACACCAGCAATTTGGAGTGTTGTATAATGAATCATTATCTGCTTGAGTTTTATATTTTAGCATTGTTGGAGTTTGTGGTAATACATCCTCTGTAATTAAATCCTCTCTTACAATCGCAACAACCATACCTGCTGGACCTACATTCTTTTGAACTCCAGCAAAGATAATACCATATTTTGTTACATCAACTGGTTCACTTAAAAAGCATGAAGATTGATCGGCAACTAAAATCTTACCTTTTGTATTAGGTAATGTTTTAAATTTTGTACCATAAATTGTGTTATTTTCACAAATATAAACATAATCAGCATCTTCTCTAATGTCAAGATCACTACAATCAGGAATATATGAGAATGTCTTATCAGCTGAAGACGCAATGGCACGACAATCTCCAAAGATTTGTCCTTCTTGATATGCTTTTTTTGCCCATTGTCCTGTAATAATATATTCAGCCTTTTTATTCTTCATTAAATTCATTGGTACCATCGCAAATTGTTGACTTGCTCCACCCTGTAAAAATAAAACCTTATAATTATCTGGAATATTCATTAGTTCTCTAAGATCTTTTTCAGCCTCTTTAATAATATTATCAAATGCTTTAGATCTATGACTCATCTCCATAACGGACATGCCTGTATTATTATAATCAAACATATCCTCTTGTGCTTGTTTTAATACTTCCTCTGGTAATACAGCAGGTCCTGCTGAAAAATTAAATACTCTCATTTTCTCTTTCTCCTCACTTTTAATTTTAAAAAATAAAAAATCCCTTATAAGCTTTATGCTCACAAGGGACGAATTAACAAATCCGCGGTACCACCCTAATTAGGTATCCTCAACTCAAAATTCTTTAACGCAGAATGACACGGAATTCATTACATTCACCAAAGAGGTAGATTCAAAGGATTTAATTATAAGGTTTCACCATACCCTTACTCTCTACAAACTAAGCTTCCTTCTATAGTCCTCTTTATTGGTTTTTTAAAATTTCTTCCATTATACTTTTTAAATTTCGAAAAGTCAAGCAAATTTTAGAATTTTATTTTATCAAAAAATGTAATAATAAAATAAAATACAAATATTATTACTTTTTATAGAATTATTATTCAAAATTAAAGAATTATTTATATTATATTTGATTTTGTTGTTAATTTTAAAGAAAAAACGAATATAATTTTTTTCTATATTTTTTAATATTCTTTTGTACGTGATAGAAAGACACATTAATATCTATTAATATATCTTTTTATTTCCCAGCTTGAAACATGACGTCTAAATTCATTCCATTCAATTGTTTTAGCCTCAATCATTTTATTAACAGTATGCTCACCCATTGCATCAAGAATCAATTTGTCATTCTTAAATGCTTCTACTGCCTCATATAAGCTTCCAGGAAGAGATGTAACACCAATTGCCTTTCTTTCCTCATCAGTCATTGAATATAAATTTTCATAAATAGGAGCAACCATCTTACAATTACCTTGAACACCATCTAATCCAGCACGTAAAATTGCCGCAATTGCTAAATATGGATTAGCAGATGGATCTACACTTCTAACCTCTGTACGTGTTTTTATACCACGTGCAGCTGGAATACGAATCATTGTTGAACGATTTGAATCACTCCATGAAACATAGCAAGGTGCTTCATAGCCTGGAACAATTCTTTTATATGAATTAACAATTGGATTAGTAATTAAGCAGAATCCATTAGCATGAGCTAAAATTCCAGAAATCCATTTATTTGCAATCTCTGATAAGCCATTCTTTGTTGTTGAATCGTAAAATGCATTTTTACCATCATTTGTTAATAATGAGCAATTAACATGCATACCAGAACCAGCAATTCCTTCAACAGGCTTTGGCATAAATGTAGCATGTAGTCCGTGACGTCTAGCTATATTTTTAACAACCAATTTAAATGTTTGAACATTATCACACGCTTCAATAGCAGAATCAAATCTAAAATTGATTTCATGTTGACCTGTGGCAACCTCATGATGTGCAGCTTCAATTGTAAATCCTATTTTTTGCAATTCTAAAACAATATCACGTCTACAATCCTCAGCACAATCAACAGGAGCAAGATCAAAATATCCTCCATGATCATTGAATTCTAGAGTTGGTTGATTATTATTATCAAGCTTAAACAAGAAAAATTCAGGCTCTACTCCTACGTTAAATGCCTTATATCCCATTTCATTCATTATTTTAACATTTCGCTTTAATATTCCTCTTGGATCGCCTTCAAATGGAATATGCTCTCCATTTACACCAGGTCTATATACATCACAAATAAATCTAGCTACATTTCCATAAGCTGTATTTTCCCAGCTTAATACTAAAAATGTATTTAAATCTGGATGTAAAAACATATCAGCTTCATAAATTCTTACAAATCCTTCAATTGATGAACCATCAATCATAACTGCATTATCTAATGCATCCTCTAAACGAGTAGCTGGAATTTCAACATTTTTTAACATTCCCATCATGTCAGTAAACATCATACGAATATAACGAATATTTTCTTCCTTACATATACGACGAATATCGTCCTTAGAATAACCTTTCATAAAATTACCATCCTTTACCAATATAAATTATATAACAACAAATTTTTATATTCAAGAAAACTTATTTATTGTTAACATAAAATATTAAATGTGTTAATTGAAAAAGTAAATTCCGCTGAAAACAGTTGATACTTATTTTTTGTAATACTAAATTCCGTTTATGATATAATAACTATTACCCTTAGCTAGGCTTATGAGGAGGTAGCCTATGAAAAAGACTAAGATTACTATTAATACTAAGGTAAAATATACAAATTCTAAAAGATATCAAAAACATTTTACTTTAGATGATCGTATTATGATTCAAAAGATTATTACTGAACATAGAGATAAAGAAGGTAAGCTTACAATCTTACTTAAAGATATTGGTAATATGCTAGAAAATGATCCATCTTCTATTTCTAAGGAGGTAAAGCTTCATAGAATATTCAAAGGAAGAAATTCTAGTCAACAGCTTGGTATATACAATTCCATTTGTGACAAATATAAAGAATGCTCATTAAGAATGGGTGATATTTATAATTATAAAACCTGTAAGAAAAATTGTATTAAATGTATTGATACATGTGATGATTATGTTGAACACATTTGCCCTAGTTTAACCAAATTTCCTTGGGTATGTAATGGTTGTCCTAAAGCTTCTCACTGTTTCTTAAATAAGTTTTACTATTATTCAGATGAAGCTAACAAGGATTATAGACAAAATTTAGTTGAATCTAGAGAGGGTATTAACCTTACTCCTGATGAATTTAAAGCTTTAGATCACACAGTATCTTCTTACGTTAAAAATGGACAGCCTATATATCACATTTTCGCTTCTAATGATTTGCCTGTTTCAGAAAGAACTGTTTATAATTATTTTGAAAAAGGCTATTTAGAAGCCAAAAACATCGATTTAAGGCGTAAGGTGGCTTACAAGAAAAGATATCAACAAAGGATTGATAAGACAGTTCTTAGAAAAATTAAGCAGGGTAGAAAATATGAAGACTATTTAGAATATATGAAATCAAATCCTGATTCATCAGTTGTCGAAATGGATACTGTTATTAGTGCAGGTGAATGTAGGAGAGTGTTACTAACACTACATTTCGTTAAATACCATTTTCAATTAGCTTATATTCTTGAATCTAAGGAAGTTATTAATATTACTGCCTGCATAAATGAATTATGTAATTCAATTGGTCTAGAAAACTTCAAAAAGCTATTTGAGGTTATATTAACTGATAATGGTTCTGAATTTTCAGATCCTGAAGCTATAGAATTCGAGCCTGAAACTGGTGAACTAAGATCTAAGGTTTTCTTTTGTCATCCATATAATTCAGGTGAAAAAGGTCATTGTGAAAAGAATCATGAATACATTAGATACATATTACCTAAAGGTACTTCATTTGATTTTTTAACACAAGATATGTGTAATCTTATGATGTCACATATCAATTCTACTAAAAGACCATCTGTTAATGGTTCCCCATATGATTTTATGGCATTAACTTATGGTACAGCTATATTAGAACTATTAAAAATAAAAAAGATTGATTCTAACGAGATAGTCCTACTACCAATACTACTATCTTAAATCAATCAATTTTATAAATATACATAAGTCTAACAAGGGTAATTAATTTAATAAATCACGGCGGAATTAAGTTCTGCAAAATGAACTATTCGCTA